>JAQTRI010000209.1 GCA_028711905.1 Candidatus Wallbacteria bacterium
CCTCCTACCTCTCAGGCATCACACCGAACCCCTGCGTCATATGCAACCAGCAGGTAAAAATTGCCGCGCTTTTATCGCTCGCCGGAGAGTGGGGGTTTGACGCGGTCGCCACCGGCCACTATGCAGTGACCGCAGACTTCAATGGAGTCCGCCTGCTCTCCTGCGCCAGAAACGCCGCCAAAAGTCAGGAATATTTCCTGTGTTTTTTGAAACCATCCGATCTGTTGCGCTGCATCTTTCCTGTCGGGGAAGCAGGCAAAAGCGATACCCGCTGCATAGCCCGCGAAGCCGAACTTCCTGTCGCTGAAAAAAAAGACAGCCAGGACATCTGTTTTATCCCTAAGAACAAGGAATTGTGGGAAGTCTTTCCTGACAGGATGCCGATCAAGCCCGGGTGCATTGTTGACCAGTCAGGAAAAGCCGTTGGAGAGCATAAAGGTTTCTATTTCTACACCATAGGACAAAGAAAAGGCCTGAACCTTAACCTTGGCGTACCTTATTTCGTGACTGGTATTGATCCTGAAAAAAACCTGCTGATTGTCGGTGAAGAGTCTTTTCTCTATACACAGGTGTTCAGGGTCGGAGAATTGAATGTTTTTTACGCCGGATTCGCCTCGCTGGATCTTTCGGTTAAGGTGCGTTTCTCTTCCCGGACTCTCCCTTGCAAAGTAAGGGTAACCGATTCGGAAGCGATTGTCATGCTCTCAGAGCCTGCCCGCGCAGTCACGCCAGGCCAGATCGCCTGCTTCTATCATCAGGAATTCGTAGTGGCTGCCGGTGTGATCCTGGCAGAAGGTTTCCAGCAGAAACAGGGAATCCAGTAAAGCAGCATGAACACAACAGCCACCCAGGGTAATCCTGAATATCCAACCCTGGTCAGCATCAATCCCCCGATTGCCGGTCCGACCACTCCGCCAAATGCGTGAATGGATTCCATCAGTCCCATACCAGTACCGCGTTCATCCGGGTTCGTGTTCCCGGCAATGAACAGGTTGCCGGCTATTCTCAGAGCTGAATATGCCGGAAAACCGTAAACAATGATCACAATCCAGGGGATTCTGGTCAGAGCCAGGGTCAGATAGCATAAAGAGTAAGTGATCAGGCTGAAATTAAGCATGAAATAGCTGCCTTTCCTGTCGCCCCATGATCCGTACAGCGGATAGCTGATCGCTCCGAACATCGCTGCCAGCAACATGGACAAGCCCACACCCCATTCCGCGCCAAGCACAACACGCTTGAAATAAACACCGAAGTACGCGAAAAACAAAGAGTTGCCGGCTGCCACCCACAACAGCAGAAAAGCGAATCTCCTCAACTCCGGCTTGGTTTCGAAAAGAATTAACTGCTCTTTCAGCGGTATGGTCATGCGCTTCCCCTGTCCCTCCCTGTTCGGAAGAGAAACCAGAGGAGAAGCCACAAGCAGAATCAGCACTATCACCAGCGCCATTTTTATCAGCAGTGTAATCATGGATATATCGTTTCTCAGAAAAACAATAATTCCCGACAATGAAGCGGCCAGCCATCCAATGGATTTGAAAGCCATCAGCTCGCCGATCCTTTTTCCCGCCTCATGAGGGTAAGAAATCGAAACCGAGGCCTGAACAGCAGGAAAAAAGGCGTACCCCAGCAGCATCAGAGCGCAGAACCCTGCCGCGAAAACAAATGGATGCCCGAAAAAAAGAGACACTGCCAGCAGCAGGACATCAGAAATCAGGCTGAACACAATGTAAAATCTGACTTTTGGGAAGCAGTCGAAAACAGTCCCCCAGAAGTTCTGCGCAAAAAAGCAGGCGCAGGAAGAGAGAATAAAAAAAAGCGAGATCAGAGCAGTGCTCGCTCCGCGCCAGTCCAGATACATCGGGCCGTAGCTCATCATCACAGCTTCGATGAAACCGAGGGCGAAGAAATTTAATTTAAAATATATAAGGGTGTTTGTCATGAATTTTGTAGGGGCGCAGCATGCTGCGCCCCTACAATTTATTACCTGTTCTGCACGCCTACCTTGACCTTGGAAAATCGCGAAGGCGCGGTCCCGTGGCTCATCTCAGCTGTCTGGCCGGGCTGACCTTTGCCGCAATTGGGAACACCCCACAACACCCAGTGATCGTTATCACAAATGGCGTTCAGTCCTCCCCAGAATTCAGGTGTTATCCCCTGATAAGTCGGATCCTTGATCATTCCGGTGATCTTCCCTTTCTTGATCTCCCATCCGATCTCCATGCCGAACTGGAAATTGTAGCGATATTGATCAATGCTCCAGCATTTGACGCCGTCCACCATGATACCGTCCTTAGTATCAGCGATCAGTTCGTCAAGTTTGCAATTGCCGGGCATCAAACTCAGGTTGGGCATGCGGACAATCGGGATGTTGGACCATCCCTCAGCGCGGCAGCATCCCCTGGAATGGTCTTCCTTGATTTCGTGGGCGAATTCACGGTTAGTCAAGTATGTTTGGAAAGCACCTTCCTTGATCACATGATAGCGCTGGGCACGCACACCGTCATCATCGTAACCGAAAGTAGCCAAGCCTGTCGGGCAGGTCGAGTCTGCAACAATGTTCATGAGCTTCGATCCGTATTGGAATTTACCCTTCTTTTCCAGGGTCACGAAGCTGCGTCCCGCGTAATTGGCCTCAAGTCCCAGCACACGGTCCAGTTCAGTAGCGTGGCCGATGGACTCGTGAATCTGAAGCGCAAGTTGAGAACCCAGGATGATCAGCTCCTTCTCTCCTGATGGGCAGGGCTTGGCAGAAAGCAGAGAAACTGCCTCTTCCCTGGTTTTTTCGGCGTTTTCCAGAAGTTTCATCGCACTGACAACTTCATATCCGCCTTGAACGAACTGCCCTCCAGTGCATGGGAAAGACCGCCTCTGGACTTCGTGCCCATCGGAAACTTCGGCCTCCATGCCTGCTCCTGATCGCAGTATCTCCTGGTCAATAAACGCGCCTTCGGAACTGGCGAACCACTGTCGCTCTTTGGCGAAATTCAGAGTCGCCTCAGCGCCCTTGACCTTTTTGTTCTTCCTGAGGATCTCGTCCACAGCGAACAGGAGCTGGATCTTCTCCTCCACAGAAACCTTGAAAGGGTCAATCAGATAAGGCGATTGCCAGCGATCAACATATGCCGGTTCCGGAGCCAGCCTGACTTTCTTGTTGATCTTCTTAGCCGATGCTCTGGCGATCTCCACAGCTTTTGCAGCAGCAGCGGCAATGCCGGTGCGGTCCAGTCCTGCAGAGGACGCGAATCCCCATGCCCCATTGACAAGAACCCTGATTCCGTATCCAAGGCTGCGATAATTGACAATACGGGATAGCTCCCCGTTTCTCACTCCCAGTATTTCTGTGGACATGTCGATAATGCGGATGTCAGCGTATCCTGCCCCGCTCTTGCGGCATGTTTCCATGGCAACGGTCGTATATTCCTTCAAAACTGCCTCCTCAATAATCGGTTTTGCTGGTAAAGCGGAAGGCGGAAATCTTCATGCCCGGCACAACAAATCCGCCACCAAAAAAAGCACTCTGCAGTACCTGTTCCGATGAGATTTCTTCCACCTTGTTCAACGCACGGATTACACTCTCCGTGAATCTCATGTTCTTTACAGGATACGCGATTCGGCCTTTTTCGATCCAGTACAGTCCGTCACGGGTCGTCCCCGTAATAGTCAGGTCATTGGGATTGATAATGTTGGTGTAGTGAAAATGCGTAATCAACAGGCACTTGTCGCTCTCAGCGATGATTTTATCCAGTGGGCGTTTACCCGGCAAAATCTTCATGCTCATGCACATCGGCCCATTGGAATTGGGATAATCCAGGGCATGCCCGTTAGCCGGTTTTTTCAATTTTTTCCCGTATCTGGCATCTAAGGGCATTTCCTTGAAAACACCCTTGTCCACGAGTTTAAGAGAAAGCCTTCTGGAACCCTCGAAATCAAAAGGCAGTGACGGATTGAGCGGGTCCTCGGAATCATCCAGTATGGTCAGTTTCGAGTCGAGAATCTTCTTGCCGAGCTGCTTTTTAAATGGGGATCGGTCTTCGCAGTATGCCTGAGTGGAAAAGCCGTGCCACCCGAGGAAGAGCAGAAAATCCGTAACAGCCGCTGGTTCCAGTATCACCGGATAATCTCCGGTTTCGATATCCCGGGGTTTTCTGCTCAGTTGGCTTTTTTCCATTGCCTGACTGCCGATCTGCTCGAAATCAATCTTTCCGACATCCTTGCCGTAAGCCGCTGCCCAGCCGGAACAGCCCTTGTCATCCATTACGGTCGTTGAAAAACGGATGCCTGTGTTTTCAAAATAGGCGAACAGGCCCTTGCTGTTGGCCAAAGCCATCCGCGTATCACTGTTCGAGACAACGCCGGATGCCAGCAGCTTTTCCCGTTCGCAGCGCTTGATCAGGGATATGGCGGGCTTAGCCCTGTCTTCAGGCGTCATTTCCGCGGTATTCTCGCAGTATGCGCCCTGCGGAACCGGGAAATCACCGCTGGAGGCAAAATCCGGGTATTCAGGATCTTTCCTCTGATACTTCAGTAAAGCCGCCGCCTGCTCCAGCTGGGGGCGGAGTTTCGAAGGCTCCAGAATATCGGTCTGCACTTTGGTGGACCTGCCGCCCTTGGCCAGCATGATTGATACATCCTCGCTCTGCGAGGACACATTCTGGGTAATTTCGTTCTCTCCAAACCTGGTCAGGGCCGATTGTTCGGCGCTGAAAAAAATGCTCACCTCGTCTGCCAGGCCTGACGCGGTTTTCAGAATCAGATCGCATTTCTTTCGGACTGAATTCCGTCGCGACTTTTCGCTCATTCCCCCCCCTATATGCGCAGATTAAGGTAATTCTACCACCTGTGCCCACCGAACACAAAATGAACATCAGAAAAGTCATTAGCCGCATGGATAAACAATCCCTGGTAGAGACACGCCATGGCGTGTCTCTACAGAAGAATCAATACATTGGTATTAATACGATTTCCCAGGCCAGTTCACCTGTAACATCAGGAAAAATCGTTTCAATGGACATCTGATCAGTGATATAGCCTTTGAATACCATGTCATCAAAGATCTTTCTTCTGTCGTCATCAAGGAAAATCAACACCTCGTAGGTTCTTAAGGGCTGAGGGGCACCACTGGCATTTTTCATCTGCGAGATGCCGGTTTCGAGCGTGTTTCCTGAACCATCGTATTCAAGGTACTGGTGAAAAGCGCGGTACATGTTGCGCAGCCTGTTTTCGTACTCCCGCTCCAGATAAGCCCTGCCCTCTTTTTCAACAGGCGGTATGACAAACAGGGCGCCTACACCGATAATGGCCACCACAACCATGAATGTGAGCAGCAGCACTCCCCTGTGCAGCATGTTCCTCCTGAAAATACCGGTTTTATCCATTATTTCAATCATGCCTCACATACAGTTCGCTCGTGGCAGTGCCGTTTTCCCAGCCCTCAACGGAATAGTTCCAGACTTCGCGTGTGCCTGAGCCCCAGATCTGGGGCTGCCAGTCCGTATACCTGCTGCCGTCATTGGCCCGGTTCAGCTTGTGCCCGACAGTTGGTGCAATTTTTTTTAATCTGATAACCGGGTTGTACTCCACATATTCCAGGATCATGCCCTTGAGCCTCGGTGTCATGGTGCCGTAATTCTTGCGCTGGGCAACCGGGATCTCGTGATCAGCATGATGGGGAACAGGCTGAGGATACACATCGACAAACACTGTGTGTGAAGGGTTGGGGTGTTTGCCGGCCCCATACGACCCTGTATTCGGAGTAGTGTTGGAGTTGGTGTAAAGGCAGATTTTAAGCACCAAGTAACGACCAAAGACATTCTGGCTGGAAAGATCAGCCTCCCAGGCATTGTATCCTGTCAGATCAGCAGGCACCCACCTGGAAGCATTCCAGATCATTGCCGAATCATTGATCAGTTCATAAGCCATCTCAGGGCTGTCAAAAGCTGCCACCCAGAAACGCACAGGTGGCTTAGGCTTAGGATCAAGCGGGTTTAGTTCTTTGCCGTCCGTATCAGGCACTGAAACGCTGTTCTCAGTCGTGTCGTGCGTGACGGATGCTATTTTATGCAAGGGGTGTCTGTGAATTGTGCAGCAGTTGTCAGGGGGAACGCATCTGCCTGGTGCATAGTCCGCATCGCATTCCACTGAATCGTTCCACTTCAGCAGAGGATCCATGCTGTACCATGGGGTTGGGTCAATAGAGAGGTATTCATCGTCAGGCATAAAATAACCGCTGTGCCCCAGCCCGCGTATCAGTGGAAACAGGCAAGCCAGTTCTGTATTTGGACCGCCAATGAATCCATTGGTTCCCGGCCCGGCAAGCTTAGTATAATAGACCGTCTGGCCATCGAACTTGTCGGCAGCCGTAGCGCTGGCATAATCAAAAGACACTTTTGTCCAGCGCACCAGACCCTTGGGCCGCGGAGCCCTGAAAATATACACCAGCATGCCATAAGTCGGGTATCCCCTGTCGCGTCCATTGGTTTAAGCTGATATCCCCTGCCCGGAACAGCCTCAACCCCGCGCGCGCTGTGCAGATAATTAACGGAAAAATTATCGTCAATCC
>JAQTRI010000003.1 GCA_028711905.1 Candidatus Wallbacteria bacterium
TCCGAAAAGGACCTTGATCTCCCGGAAGGTAAAGCATTTTCCAACAGGATTGTCCAGACCATCGTAAAGGCGGACGAATTCCTCCGCGTTGCCGGCCTGGAAAATGTTTTCCCGCCCCCTTCCTCTCACATTGAATATCCTGCCCACCAACCTCAGCAGGGGACTTAAAAACCCAAAATTGCGAAGTACCCAGTTGCGATGATACAATGAAATGGAAATTGTCCCTCCAGGAGACAGCACCCGGTAGATCTCGCTGATCGCTTTAGCGATGTCCGGCGTGTGGTGCAGCACACCGTGGCAGTTGATATGCATGAAGCAACCGGTTTTAAAAGGCAGATTTTCGGCGTTCAGATTGCACAGAGGCGCTGAATAAGAGTAAACCTGTGAGCGAAGGTCGGCAAGTTTGAGAGATGCGAGAGAGATGTCTCCGCCGAAGAGATTTTTGCGATGATGGCGCGCGAAGAAATCAAGCCAGAATCCGATTCCACACCCGAGATCGAGCACTTTCCCGGCTTCAGGGGTCAGAGCGATGATTTCATCCAGCAGGTTACTGGAGCTGATCTGATCCGTGATCACACGATTATGGTGGTCGAAGAATTCCTTTGAGCCTGGAGTGAATTGAGATTCGCCGGTAAACAGTGGGTGACTGTTCCAGAACCGCTTGACCTGTTCGATTCTGGAAATGCCGCTGTTTTCGTTCATAATTCCGTTTATCATGTACTCAGACCTGACCATGCGCGAGCCTGTTACAGCCTCTGTCCGCGGTACAGACTTTTCCATCCCCCCCATGGCCAGTGATAAAGCAGAGCCAGAGTAAAATAGCCGAAAGTGGTGATGGAGGTCACCATTTTGGAATTGCTCAGTTTTTGGTTGTATTTCAGAACGAAAGGCACTTCGGAGAATCTAGCCCCCAGAATCATCAGCTTGACAATTTTTTCCAGGGTGCAGGTAAAACCCAGGCCTTTGAGTTGAATGAAATTGTTGCCGAAGACCGCGATCGCTTTTTTGATGACTGACGCCCGGTAAGCTCTGAACCCGCAGGAATATTCGTTGATTCCCCGGATCGGGAAGCAGAGCTTCATGAATTTGTTGGCCAGCCAGGAGATGAGTTTCCTGTATGTGCTGACGCCTTTCTGACCGCCGCCAGGTTGAAACCTCGATGCGATCACTACATCAAAACCCTGTTCCAGTTTTTCGATCATGGACCTTATGAACACGGGCTCGTGGGTGTCATCGCAGTCGAGCCTGACGATGAAATCATCATTGGTGGACAGCTCGGCGGCTTTTTCGAACAGGTCGCGTGAGGTTTCCCCGAGCCCCCTGTTGTAAATATGCGTAATAACTGTGAGCGGCATTTTCTGCTGATAGCGCAAGAGAATTTCCCCTGTCTGATCAGAGCTTCCGTCATTGCAGACGATGACATGACACTTTTGCCGGCACTCATCGCTGAAAGCGGACGCGATTTTCGGCAGAAGCCGGTCAAGGGACTTTTCTTCATTGTATGCCGGGAGAAGGATGTAAACCGCAGACTCTGTTTTCATGGAGACAGTATAATTCAATTCATGATGATCGGCAAATTCCCGGAGATTCCGCAGGAATGGTGGCACAATTTCGGCGTGTGACCTCTGTTTAGAGGTTTTTTACTGCGGCTATACCGATGTAATCAGCTGTTTTAACTGTAAGGGGGCAGGCTGAAAGGATTTTCTCCAACGGTTTCAGGCGATGGGAGAATTTGATGAAAGACAGTCCGTGGATGCTGAACCGCAGATGCTCAAGCCAGAGGATCAGGCAGGCTGGGTGAGGGAACCATTTGTGGTCTAATGCCCCCTGAAACTGGGCCAGGAATGCAGGGCTCAGCCTTCCGCGCTGGAGAAAGTATGATACAAGTTTTCTCATGCTCAGGGGGTTGGGACAGGTGATCAGCAGGCTCCCCCCTGGACGGAGGATTCTCCAGATTTCTGCAACTGCTGCATGAGGATCATCGAGATGTTCCAGTACTTCAAGCAGCAGTACAGCATCGAATTTCCTGTCCGGGAAACCACTCTGATAGATCGAACGCAGGCGGTAATCCACCTGGTAATCCTTGGAAAAGCGCTCAAAGCTTTCATGCGCCATGAATTTTTCCAGGAGCGAGGAATTGGTGTCGATTCCGGTGACCGAGCAACCTGAGCCGATCTTTTTTACGAGATTCATGTGAAAATCAGGAAAATCAGAGCCAAGAAAACCGACATCAAGAATCTTTTCCGGCACAGCGGACCTGATCCACTTGAGAGTGAATTCCATTCTGGAAGGATGGTATTCAAAGGCCACTGCAGGTCGATGCAATGGATCTCCTCGGGAAGGTATTTCATGCATGATACTGTCCGGCGCGGGTTTTGGCAAGTGCCGGTAAAGGCGGAATGTTAAGGGTTTTTATTGATGGTTTCCAGAGAGCTTTCCTGCCGGATGGCCTTGTGAATCAGATAGACACCTATGAACGGAGTGCACAGAAAGAAGATGATGCTGGAACAGACAACCCCATACGAAAGAAACATCGGCACAAAAATCAGCATCAGGCCTGTTCTGAGAAATGTGCAGAGATTGGAAAAAATCAGGTATTCCTTCATTTTTTTGTGCACAAGGAGAATGCCCGGGAAAATCATGCTCCCCTGCCCGAAAGAAATGTAGGCGAACAGCATGATCTGGGAAATGATCAGGGATTCCCTGTATGACTCAGGGAAAAGCAGTTTTCCGACAAGCGGGTACAGCAGATTGACTATCAGAGCGGATGCGATTGAGAGCAGGTACAGCACAGCAACCCGGAGTCTGATCTTCTGCCAGTTTTCCTGAAGGCTGTCGAAGGAGCAGAACATGATTCTGATGACTGACGCGATGTTTTTCTGAAAGATTTTCACAAGCCTGATGATGATCTGGGCTGCGGAATAAATGGCGACTTCCTGATAACCGCCGAAATGTTTCAGAAGCAGTTTATCCACTTCAGCTAAGGATTCGCACAGTACGCTTCCAAGCGAAATCTTCAGGCCGTAGCCAACCGCTCCTCCGGTTTCCGTGTTTGTGAAAAACTCTTTTTTCCTGACTGTAATCACATACACAGCTGTGTTGAAGATTGAAGGAACCACTAAGATGGCTGCGATATACAGCAGAGCGTTTTCGCTTCTGGTGAGCAGAATAAGGGCGATTACTGTTGTGTGCTGCAGCAGGGCGCGGAGCGAGAAAAAAAAACCTACGGATGAAAACATTTTTTTCCCGGAGTAACAGGAATATGCGGTTGGAAAAACAAAGTAAGGAATGTAAAGAACAGCCGCCAGAACCGCAGCTGCGCATTGATTAAAGTTTCTCAGGTGGTAAAAGTATGCTCCGGTCGCAAAAAGAAGAGTGATGCCGGCAAGAGAAAACCTGATCTGCATGGCTACCGCTTTCCCGAATTCACCGTACTTTTTCCGGGCAAAATCCTGTTCCAGAGCGATTGAGATTCCCTGAGCTGAAAAAATCGCCAGCAGAGGAAGAAAAGCCTGAAAATACTTGAACTGCCCAAATGTTCTGGCGGAGATCAGGGATAGAAACATGAAGTTGGATACAGCCGCTAAGATGGATGTTACGATGTTGGAAGTAATCACAGGTGAGGCTTTTCTGACAAGAAAAGTTGCTGTTTTAATTATTTCCTGAAACACAGGCAGGTCCTTTTTTACATTGGGGATCATCATCACACCAGCTGCAGTCCGGGAGTATTTATCGCTGTGGAATTATTCCGGACTGCGACTTATTGAGCTTTTACCTGGCCAAAGAAGTTTCATCAGTGCTGAAAATGACCAAACCATGGGCACTTCTCTGGGCAGATAAAGATCAATAATCAATGCAGTATAGTTTTTTTTTATTCATTCGGCAAGGAGGAATGCAATGGTTTCACGAGTTCTGGTAAACTGATGATGCCATGGCGCTGACTTGAGAGGAAGTCTTAACATGTGGAGGATGAAATGCCCGATCCCGGGTGCGAGGATTACAAACTCAGGTTGCAGGAAGATTGTTACGCTCAACCGTATCATTACTTTGTTGACCTGAACGGCTGTTCCCTGCACAGATATCTTTCCTGGGGGCTTGAATACTGGAGTGTCGTGAAAACTATGAAGGAAATCATAGGGGAACTCCGGTTTTCCACTTTGCTCGATGCCGGCTGTGGAGACGGTTACCTCCTGAATCATATCGCCTGCGAGCATCCGGATAGAGAATATACAGGAGCGGACATTTCGGACAGGGCGGTCAGATTCGCCGAGGCCTTCCGAAGTTCCCCAAACATCAGGTTTTTATGTAAAAACATTGCAGATTACGAGGAAAGCGCTGATATTGTAACCCTGATGGAAGTGCTGGAGCATATTCCACCAAGAGACACCCCTGATTTTATTCAATCAATTTCCCGGATCCTTAAAAAGAACGGCCTGTTTATCGTCAGTGTACCAACGCAAAATGTTCCCCTGAACCGCAAACATTTCAGACACTTTGACGCGGATTCTCTGGCGCGCGCTGTCGGTCCTGATTTTGCCGTTGAAAAGACGGTTCATGTTTTCGACTTTTCTTCTCCGGCTGTCCGTCTATGCACGAGCCTGCTCAGAAACAGGATGTTCGTTTTGGATTCAACTGTTTTGCGGAGACGGGTGTTCCGTTTTATCGATCGGTTCCATCGTGTCACTGACAGTTCCAGATCGGCGCATCTGATCACTGTTTTCAGGAAAGAAGTGTGAAAGCAACAGATTCTGCGGCTTAAAAAAATGGGCAGGTGAAATTCATGACATACAGTGAGGTTTTACCCTGAGCAAAGCCGGAAAAAACATTTTTGCAAAAGGCTCCAGTTCAGCGAAGTTTTTTGGTAAACTACCCGAATCATTCCATAAAGGATGACGGTATGGTTTCAGGAAAAAAGGTGTTATCTGCATCTCTTTTTGCGCTTCTTTTCGCGCTTTCACATAATGCTGCTGCGCAAGACGAATTCTCTGAAAACTCCTTTATCCGTGCTCTTGCCGGTGATGTTACTGTTCAGAAACCCGGTACTGTCTGGGGCCAGGCACAAATGGGTCTTGAACTGGCAATCGGGGATTCAGTCCGGACAGGAGCTGACGGTCGCGCCGAGATTTTTCTGGCCGGTACAGCGATCATCAAGATTAATCAGAACACTGAATTTCAAATCCCGCAGGACAATTACAACAGCCAAAAGCGTGTTAGCCTGATTTAAATGCTCAAGGGTGTTCTCTGGGCGCGGGCGAAAAAGGATGACGATTCTCTGAAAGTGGCAACTCCCAATGCGATCTGCGGAGTCCGGGGAACCGAGTTTCTTATTGATTTATCCGGAGATGAGATGAACCTGATGGTGGCTGAAGGGGCTGTGGCTTTTGTCCCGCTGATCAAGGGTTTAACTCCTAGGGCTACGCTGGTGGAAGCAGGCAGGGCTTTTTCATTCAATGCCAGGAAGATGACCGCTGAACTGGAAAAAGCGGCTAAAAACATTGGCGACAAATTGAAGCAGAGTGGGCTCGGGCCAGGCGGAAAAATCGATTTCAGCAATCTGCTCGATTTGAGCAAGCAGGGACAGAACATCGGTCAAGAATTGGAAAAACTGGGAAACAAGTTGAGCGAGGGTCTGGAAACTGGGGTTTCCGGCCTGGCTGACTACGCTGATCAGATGGCTTCCGGTATGGCCGGCGAATTGTTCAAACAGGTTCTGGGTCAGAGCATGGTGCAGGGTGTTCTGGAACCGCTGACGGAAAAAAGTTTCAGCTCATCAGGGATTGTTGTGCGCGATGTCAGCGAGCACATGGACAAGATCGGCAAAGGATTCGAGACCGGAAATTTCGACACATGGAAGTATTTCCAGAAAGGCAAGAAGGTTCCGGAAAAGCCACAGGCAAAGCCCAAGGGGAAATCCGGTGAGAAGTCCGGTAATAAAAAGACCGGGCAGGACGATAGCAACCAGTGGGTTAAGGATGTGCTGAAAAAAGGAGGGTTTTGATGCTGTGTGTTGTTGCCCGGTTAAGGGTGAGAATTATTATTTTGGCATTTTTTGCGTTGATTCAGCTTGTGTCAGCGGATCAGAAAGACACAAGCTCTTTTCAATTCATCTCCGGGCAGGTGAGCATCATCCGTGGCGATAAGGTTATCCAGCCGGAAAGCGGCACTGAACTTCTGATCGGGGACGAGGTCCGTACTGGTCCGGACGGTTATGCTAAAATCATTCTGGCATGGTCGGGGATTATCAAGGTCAGGCCCGACACTTCATTTATCATACCTGAGACCAGCAATCAGCCGCAAAGGATATCTTTTATCCGGATGCTCAAGGGTATTCTCTGGGCCAGGGCCAGAAAAGATGATGACTCGCTCCGCATTTCAACATCACACGCGATTTGCGGAGTGAGAGGGACAGAGTTCATTGTCGCTGTTGAGAGTGATTCTGTCTGCCGTCTGAAAGTGGCAGAGGGAGAGGTGGCATTTGTCCCTGTAGTGGAGGGAATGGTTCCCAAAGCTCTGATGGTGCGCGCCGGGCAGCAGATCCGGCTGGATGTCATGAAACTTGCCGGAGCGGTCGAAGAACAGATGGAGGGAGCGGCCAACAAGGCCGCGGATGGCCTTCTCCGGATGGGGTCAGATGCAGAGGAGCAACTGCTTGATGTGGGTCAGAAGGTCGAGGAAAAGTTGATGGAATGGGGGGAAAAAGCTGAAGCCAACCTGGTGCGCATCGGCAGGAAGATTGGCGACAAAGCTATGTCAATGGCGGAAAAAGCTGAGAACCGCGCCAGGACCATTATGCCCTCTGTGCTGGATGAAGCTTTGGCCGCATCACTGGATGAAGGGCTTTACGACACATGGCACACTTGCGATTTCAGCAGTGCCGGGATTACATTCAGCGCTGTTTCCGCACTGCAGGATCCGGAGTTTCAGGAATTCCGGCAGTGATGCATCAGGGAAAACTGGGACTTGTCCGCCCCTTACCTACGCGAATAGCCCTTTTTTCATGATCCTGAGTATTTCGTTGATTTTCGCCGGATCTTTTTTCCCGATAAACTGCTCGGCTCCGCTGTTGATCCTGACCGCATAAGGCTTGAGTTTCATAACATTTTCAAGGTTGTCTAAGGAGATCCTTCCTGAAATAGTGGCGTGTGGGCATGATTTCATCGACTGCCCGGCTTCCATCCACAGATGAATCCTGTTACCGGCGTTTTTTTCCCGATGCACGATGCAGAATTCGGGCAGGGCGATACCCCAGCCTCCTGCAGCAGCCTGACCGGGTTTCAGCCGGATCAGCCGGATAATATTGCAGTTGATGCGGCGATAAGAGTTGGTGTCTTCACATCCCGAGAGTCTGACAGCTGTCAGGCGGCATTGCCTTTGCACGGACTTCAGTTTATCCATTGGAATGTCTGCGAATTCACCGATGATGGAAAATGTGTGCGGGAGCTGCATTGAGATTTCCGAGGCCTTGTCAGGGGAGAGCTGCCTGGGATCATTGTAGAAAATGAAGCTGATCCCATCAACTCCCGCATCAAGGCAGGTCAAGGCATCGTTCAGATTGGTGATCCCGGCGATTATCAGTCTGGGGACCATTTATCAGCTTTTACCTGTCAAAAAGCTCATTAATAGCCTCTGGACGCTTTTTTGCGCTGGTCGTTTTCCCAGAGTACCCGGTAGTGATAACCGCGGTCCTTGAGTTTGTCCTTGATATCAGCGGGCAGGGGAAGGAAGTTGTAAAACAGCGCCCGTGCTTCTTTGGAGAGCTTCTGCATGCCCTGTGATTCGAAAACCATCCACAGGATATAGTCACCGATGAAACTGGATTTCAGGTCCGGATCGAATTTGATGTCAGTACCACCCTTGCGTTTGAGCTTTTTCAGACCCTCGTGGTACATGTAATAATTTCCAGTGATTCCCTCATTCATCCAGTATGTGCCGAGCAGTTCCTTTTCTTTCAGCCAGCGGTACTGTGCCAGGGCAGAGATGATTACTCTGTCGGGCGGGGTGTTGGCCGGGTACATGGGGATGACGATTTTACCCCGTCCGCTGGCGCGGTTGGAAAAATCGATCGGTTCCCAGCAGAAACCGCTTTCCCCATAACAAGGCACAAGAATAATCAGAGGGCAGTTGTTGCTTTCCAGCCCCTGGAACTTCCAGTAAAACATCTCAGAATCGAGATGCTGGTACTGCTTGACTTTTTCTATCACCATTTCTCTGGTGATAATGTCCTGGCCCATGAACTGGGACGCGACTACAGGGAAATCGTTCCCTCGTGGACCGACACACATTTTGATCATTTCCTGAATTGCGCTGTATTCGTCTTTCAGGGCATCAGGCTTGCTTTCACCGGTGGATGCCTGGCTGCCGAGTTTCTGCTCAAGAATCGTGGCTTCGTGGTGTAGCTTGTTGATCTTGTCGCTGGTGCCGGTGAGATAGCGGTCAATGGCCTGCATCCGCGACATGAGCGTTCGGATTTTTTCAAAATGCGTATTATTGTTGATCTTTACTTCATAGGGAGGGCCGCTCTGGGTCACGGACGGGTCCAGCCTGGAGTCCATGATGGCTGAACAGGCGTCATTGAAGTCCGCCAGGTTTTCCTCTCTGGTCAGGATATTTTTTTCCAGGTTCTGAACCTCGGTTTCGATCGAGGTGTACATCTGGTTTAATTTGGCGTCAGGACTCTTTTTTTTGAAAGATGATTTGGCGTCTTCGAATTTCGAGGGCCTGATCTTGCCGTTCTGTACCATCATCATCCATTCGTCGGCGTAGAAACAGGGGATATCCCCGATTTCATCAATCATGTCGATCGGGGTGGTATTGAAGAGACTGGTCTGAGGCTCTTTGATCCAATCGCCTGACAGCAGTGCGTAGCGATACATGAGCCGCGTATAGAGGCTGCATTCGTTTTTTTTCAGTTCTTCCAGGTTTTCATTGGCCAGTTCAATGAATGAAGACGCGACTTTGTATTTGGCGGAGTTTTTTTCCTCGGAAGTGGTGGCTTTGTCGTAGGAATCGAGTACTGCTTTGATTTTCTGCTGCTGCAGAATTTTTTTACCGCTGAACAGACCGGCTAAGAACTGATTCCACTTTACTTTTGCGGAGTTGTCTACTTTGATTTTTTCTTTGGCCGGTTCGGTTTGCTGCAGAGAAGCTTCACCCGGGCCGGACGATTCCGGCACAGAAGAAGCCGGCAGGTCTTCGAGTCTTACCAGCGTAGGTTCAAGATTGAGATTCGGCAATCCAGCCTCCAGGCTATTTGAGAATTGCGATCAGTACTCCGGCGGCCACGGCCGAACCGATCACTCCGGCCACATTTGGCCCCATGGCGTGCATCAGGAGATAATTGTGCGGGTTTTCTTCCTGCCCGACATTATGGACGACCCTTGCAGCCATTGGCACTGCCGAAACTCCGGCAGCGCCTATCAGCGGGTTGATTTTATCTTTGGACAAGCGGCTCATCAGTTTGCCGAGCAGCACGCCACCGGCAGTGGAAAGAGAAAAGGCCACAGCTCCCAGAAGCAGGATTTTCAGTGTTTCGGCTTTGAGAAAGCGGTCAGCGCTCATCGTGACACCCACTGAGGTTCCCAGAAAAATCGTTACTATATTCATCAGCTGGGTGCGCGCGGTTTCAGCCAGTCGTTCCACTACCCCGCATTCGCGCATGAGATTCCCGAGCATCAGCATGCTGATCAGCGGTGAAGCCGCAGGCACAATGAAAATACAGGTGACAGTCACGATAATGGGAAAAACGATTTTTTCCCCCCTGGTCACATCACGAAGGGTGTCCATGATGATCATTCGCTCTTTTCTGGATGTGAGCAGTCTCATGATGGGTGGTTGTATGAGAGGGACTAAAGCCATGTATGAATATGCGGCTACTGCGATCGGACCGAGCAGATCAGGCGCAAGTTTAGCTGTAGTGAAAATGGCGGTTGGTCCGTCAGCCCCGCCGATGATGCCGATGGAACCGGCCTGCTGCGGAGTGAAACCAAGAAACAGAGCTCCGAGAAAGGTGGTGAAAATGCCGAATTGGGCGGCTGCTCCGAGTAGAAAAGTTTTAGGATTGGCGATCAATGGTCCGAAATCGGTCCATGCGCCAACTCCAAGAAAAATTATCGGAGGGAAAAGTTCCAGTTTGACTCCGTGGTAGATGTACCAGAATAGCCCGCCGATTTCGCTGCCGTGCGGCGGATTCATCAGTCCGTTATTCGGGATATTGGCGATCAAGGCTCCGAACCCGATTGGAACAAGAAGCAGAGGTTCGAACCCCTTTTTTACAGCTAAGTAAATCAGCAGGATTCCGATACCCATCATCAGCACCTGCTGCCAGGTACAGTGATAAAATCCGGTTTCCCGCAGAAGAGCAATTATTTTAATCAGCATCTCAGTCCAGCTCGATCAGGGGCTGGCCGAACTCCACCCGCTGATCTTTTGAGCAGAGCACTTTTTTTATCCGGCCGGATCTGCTGGTGAAAATGTTTGTATTCATTTTCATGGCTTCGATCACTATCACCAGCTGGTTGTCGGTAACTCCCGTGCCTTCAGTGACTTTGATTTCAACGATGTTGCCTGCCAGAGGGCTTTTTATGAAATTGTCGGAGACAGTGTCCACAATTTTCTGGGCTTTCTGCCTGGATGTGGCAAAACTGGAAGCCTGTTCCTGCGAAACCTGATGGCTTTTTTCCAGTTGCCGCTTGTCTTCGAGCACCTCGACCTCAACCTCGTAGGTTTTACCCTCGACAGTGATTCTCAGTTTTTTCATACATCTATTCCTTTCTGGCTGATTCGTTGGCCCATGGACTCCAGTCTTCCCTGAAACGACCAGAGCGAGTCGGTTATTCTGCGTTCCTTGATCAGAGTAATCTTCTTGATCTCAAAATCATCCTCGAGCGCAGCGATACACGCTGCAGTAAGGATTGCGAGCAGACGACCGTCCGTGCATGAATCGTTCTGTGAAAGCCCGAGCATGGCTGAGGGCTTTTTTTTCGAGAACAGAACCGCGGTTATCAGCCACAGAACTGTCAGGGAGATGAACACTACTCCCAGACCGACAACCGTGACTTCAGCACCAAAAACCAGTTTGTCAATCATCAGACCGGCATGACTCCGTTTTTCTTATATGGGTGTGATTCTTTTTTGGTGGAACAGTTTTCCAGAGTGAGGCCAACTAATCGCCTGGTGTCTCGCGGGAAGATCACATCATCGATAAAATTATAACCTGCTGCGATGTATGGATTGGCGAAAGCCTGGCGGTATTCCTCGATTTTCTGGCTGCGCAATTGTTCCGGTTCCTTCGCATCTTTGATTTCCCGGGCAAAGACGATATTGGCGGCTCCTTCAGCCCCCATGACAGCGATTTCGGCTGTAGGCCAGGCGAAAACCGCATCAGCTCCAAGGTCACGGCTGCACATGGCCAGATAGGCACCGCCGTAAGCCTTGCGGATGATAACAGTGATTTTGGGAACTGTGGCGTGAGAATATGCGTAGAGCAGCTTGGCCCCATGCCTGATGATGCCGCCGTATTCCTGTTCGATGCCTGGAAGGAATCCCGGCACATCGACAAGATTGATCAGCGGCAGGTTGAAGGCATTGCAGAAATTGATGAATCTGGCGGCTTTATCGGACGCGTCAATGTCTATAACACCGGCCATGAACATCGGCTGATTGGCTACGATCCCAATCGGGCGGCCGGCGATACGGGCGAATCCAACGATGATGTTTTTAGCGTAGCCCGACTGCACTTCCATGAAACTGTCGGTGTCTGTGAGTCTGGAAATGATATCTTTCATGTCATAGGATTCTTTAGGGTTTTCAGGCACGATGCGGTCGAGCGCAGGCAGTTCATCAAGGACAAAATCTTCTTTCTTCAGAGGGGGTTCGCCGATATTGTTGGACGGAAGATAGCTGAGCAGGCGTTTGGCGAGCCGCAGGGCGTGATCATCGTCTTCGGCGATGAAATGTGCAACCCCGGAGTGGCACATATGCGTATTGACTCCACCGAGTTCTTCAGCGGTGATGTCTTCTCCGGTCGCGGCCTTAACTACATGCGGGCCTGTGATGAACATCTGGGAAACTCCCCTGACCATGATGACAAAGTCTGACAATGCCGGGGAGTATGCCGCGCCACCAGCGCAGGGGCCGGAGATAATCGAAATCTGCGGGACGACACCTGAAAGCTGGGTGTTAAGAAAAAAGATCCTGCCGTATCCGCTGAGTGACTGAACCCCTTCCTGGATTCGTGCTCCACCGGAGTCATTGATGCCGATAAGCGGTGCCCCGTATTTCAAAGCTGATTGCATAGCTTTGCAGATCTTGTCGGCGTGTATCTCTCCAACTGATCCTCCGGATGAGGTAAAATCCTGAGAAAAGGCGAAGGCTAAGCGGTCATCGATATAGCCGGAGCCTGTGATAACGCCGTCAGCTGCGATTTCCTTGCTTGTCATGTCAAACTGTGTGCAGCGATGGCGTGCGAAGAGAAAGTTTTCCATGAAAGTCTGCTTGTCGAAAAGGAGATCCAGCCTTTCCCTGGCAGTCAGTTTGCCTTTGGAATGCTGTTTTTCAGCGTTCTTTTCGCAATGTTTAAACAGGCTGTCCCTTTTCAGTTTCAGCTCTTCGGTCTTGGTGTTCATGGCTGTCCTTCCCGTATTACGGTATCAAAGAATCCAGGCTTTCCCGTCCGGCAGAAGAAAAGGTTGACTTCCTTTTCAGAAGCTGACTTGCCCGACCCATCATCATTATAAAAATCATTGATTGGAAAAGCAAGTCCATTATTGTGGAAACCACAGGAAAAATCTGCCATAATATCCATATGGCGCGTGACAGAAAGAGCAGATTCCGCCTCCTGGTAATCATGACCGGAGGTACAATTCTGATGGACAGGTCTCAGGAATCAGGCGCTCCATACAGCCCTGGTGATTGTGCCCCGCTTTCGGATCTGCTTCGCCTTTTCACAGGTGCGTTCGATTTCACCTATCTGCCTTTGTTCAATATGGACAGTTCCAACATGCAGCCTGAGCACTGGCAGGAACTGGCGCGATGTATTCACGAAAAATATGACGATTTCGATGGGTTCTTAGTCCTGCACGGGACAGATACCCTGAGTTATTCGGCTGCGGCTTTGTCGTTCATGCTGCATTCTATCGGCAAGCCCGTGGTTCTTACCGGCTCTCAGCTGCCTCTGCGGGCACCTGCCAGCGATGGGCACAATAATGTCATCAATTCCCTGAATCTTCTGGAAGCTGACCCTTCCGGGGTATATATCGTGTTCGGCAGCCAGGTGATCCGTGGCACACGGGCGCGCAAGGTTTCCTCATTCGACTTTCAGGCCTTTGTCTCTGTGAACGAGGAACCGGTTGCTACTATTGGATTGAAAGTGCGCTGGCGCGCCGGTGCAATTATTCGTCCTAAACGCGGTTTCAAACTCATGGATCGCTTAGAGCAGCGGGTGGCCCTGCTTAAGATTCATCCGGGATTTTCCCCTGAAATGCTGGCCGGCTGCATTGACTCCGGTTATCTGGGAATCATGTTGGAAAGCTACGGTGTGGGCAATGTACCGGACAGTTTCCGGGCTCTGCCCCCGCTGATCAGAAGAGCAACGGATAAAGGGATTGTCGTGCTGGTAGTTTCTCAGTGTGTGACAGGAGCGACTGATCTGACACTTTACCAGGCAGGCCAGGAAACCTTGAAAGCCGGAGCTGTTTCCGGGCGCGATATGACACCGGAATCAGCTCTGGTCAAACTGATGTGGGCGCTCGGTAATTTTCCGCAAAAAAAAGTCCCGGAAATGCTCGGGAAAGACATATGCGGGGAATTAGGAAGATAAGGGATTTAGGCCTGTTCATTGACTGTGTCAAGCAACAGGCCAGGGTTACCATTCGCCCCTTTCCGGTGAATCCGCCTATTTCTCGATCAGGTTGTAAGTTATTTGCGGGGTGTACTTAAGGAACAGCTTTTTCGTGGCTGGAGTGAGCGCCTCGAAAGCTTGTGTGGTGACAGCCATTCCAGGGGAGCGGATCTGGGCGGCTGTATTGACCGCATTGCCGATGATGTCGTGCCTCCTGCCTCCATCCGGCCCGATCTCGCCGACAGCCACAGGTCCGAAATGCACTTTGATGTTGTTACGGCAGGGGGATTTTTTCTTCTCCAGCCACTTGTCCCCGTCAATTTTCAGCTTAATGAGGGCTTTGACACCGGCATCGGCTTTTGATTCAGGGAATGTGATCAGTAAAGCGTCACCAATACACTTAATGACTGTACCGCCGGCTTTTTCGATGATTTCTCCGGCGAAATCGTAATAACTCTGAAGGAATGCCATCAGTTCCAGGTCAGTGCATTTGGCTGCGTGTTTCAAAAAGCTGGACAGATCGGCAAAAGCGATCAGGAGAGTACACTTTTTGAATGATGATGCTTTCTTTTTCATGATTTCTCCTTATTGATGCGATTAATGTATCAAGGCAAAGAGTACTTCTTTATTGAGCTAATGATCAATAATAGTAAGGAATACTCCTCCCAGAATATTATGTTATACAATTTCGGCAGGTTTTTCAATGTGGGGGAAATGATCCCTGGTGTTTGGGGTGAGATGTATTTTGTACGAAAAGAAAAAGTCCAGCAGATGCTGGACTTTTTCGTTATCTGGTGCGGAGAGCGGGACTTGAACCCGCATGGTTGCTATAACCATAGGCTCCTGAGGCCTACGTGTCTACCAGTTCCACCACCTCCGCAATTGTCTCGATATTACTGGGGAGCGATAGCGCTGACCGGGCAGGTATCAACACAGGCACCACAGTCGATACAGGTTGCCGGGTCGATCTTGTATTTAGGGGTGCCTTCGGAAATGGCACTCACAGGGCAGACATCCTTGCAGCTTCCACAGGCCACACATGCGTCAGAAATCACATGAGCCATCAAGTACCTCCAGACTGGGTTTATTGACCTTTAGTCAATCATGATCTTAAGCGGTCCAGTTTCATTTTTATTACCGGACTGTTTCGGAGTGTCGGTACTCTCCCTGGTCCGCAAAAGCTCATTGAGATTATATTAAACAGGCGTTACGCAATTTTCAAGAGTTCCAGCCAGTGACCGATGACCAATTTCAATGATGATTGTCCTGTATTGGACGGTATGAAAGGAGATGGAAGTAATAGGAGCGGTTGATATCGTTGGTGGAGAGGAGTTCTAAGCGCAGAAGATCATCTTGGATATTGACTCTGAAGTCAGCAACGGAATTTCCGGTCAGCCGGTTTCTCTTTGTTCCTGAATCCAAAAACAAACCGTCTTTATCGATGAAAATTTCAGTTGTGGAGAAATCGCTCCAGAGAAAGAGCCGCTTTTCTTCCGGGAACCACTTCAGCCCTTTCAGATTGTCCGTAACAGGTTTCAGAGTAAGGGTGATGACCTCATCCTGCCTCTGCTCTTCTGCCTGGTCTACTCCGCTTTTGTAAAAAAAATGCATACTTCTCCCCGTGCCAAGCACCAGCATTAGCAGCAGGGAGAAAAAGGCGAGGCTGATAAGGGTTTCCGCAAGGGAGAAGGCCCGATTCATTTTTCCTCCACAGTATATGCAAAGCTGACTGCGCTGCTGCCTGCGCTGCGCAGAAAAATATGACAGAACCTGTCTTCCCGCACAGTCCTGATCTCAAGTCTCGCATGTTCAGGCCATGCGTCACCAAGGCTGATCCGGTCATTGAAATCAGTGACAGGAATAAAATCGTTGATTGCAGGTAAATCCTGCTGCGAAGCATAACGCTCCATCAGATTGCAGCATTCGAAGATGATTCTGCTCGACTGCAGTGCCTGCCTGGAACGGCGCTCCGAGTCCATGCTCAGCCTGAAAAATGCCGCGAATAGAAGGCCAAAGATGGAAATGCTGACCATAATTTCCGCATATGAGAAGCCGCGCCTGGATCCTCTCTGCTTACTGCGCTGCAGCAAAGTGTACCTCCCCGGTGATGGCGGAAAAAATGGTGTGGTAGTTACGCGGATTGAAATAGTCCAGGCCTTCAGGATAAAGCGAGATGGTCCCGCCCTCCGGGAAGGAATCACTCGAAAGACTGCCGGACAAAAAACCTTTGCATTGCAGGCGGTCTGTAACGGTTACGCGACCGTAGGGATCGAACTGGCAGACACTGGCGTCAACAGCTCCGGAAAGCGTCAAATCTCCGGATAACACAGCTATGCACAAAGGAAATTCACTGCGTATATTCTTCAGCATGGCACCTTTTGTACAGACAATGATTCCTGGCGATACTGCGGTTATATTTGAAAGGGTTAAAGGGAAATTGACCAGCACTGTTCTACCGCCGGGGTCCAGAGCGGAGTCCTGAACCTTCCTGCTGCAGAAACGCTTGAAGTCCAGCTCGCTGTAACAGGTCTCGTGAACGCGTTGCAGCAGAATGTTTGCCCAGGGGATCTCTCCGGCTCTGCTTCGCCAGAAGAGCCTTTTATCCGGGTTGACAATGTGAAGCAGATCCCGTTCCTGGTCATATACCACAGAGGGGGGGCAGACACCCGCGCTAAAAAAAGGGCTTTCCGCCCCATGCGGAGATAAAGCCTGGTCCTCATGCTCAGTGATGATCTGATGACTGACGAGTTCCCCATTGACTACGCGGTATTCCGCGGAAAGAGCCAGATAATTCTTGCGAAAATCGCCGAGGAAAACAGGTTGGGACCGGACCGTACTTGTGCCGCAGATATTTAGAAAAGAGGAGCGGAGGTCCTGCAGCTCTGGGAAGAATTCCGCATATGCTTGACTAAAAGCGAAGTACTCCGTAACTAAGGCCTTATCGCCTGACAGAACTTTTTTAGGCATAGGCAGAAGAAACTCTTCCGCCCCGGCTGTCAGGCGGATTCTTTTACGCCCGGGACCGAGATAGATGATCCCACCCGGATCTGAAACAGTGACGGTTTTTCCCGGAAAACGGCATTTGTTGATTTCCTGGTCTTCAATGGGTGTGAACAGAGCAAAACCTCCTCCAATGGGGAGAAGTACATTGGAAAGTGTAACCTGGCGGGTAAGGGTAAGCTGAAACCTGCGCTTTCCGCAAATCGTTGTGAGAGTAAGCCTGATCCGGCCTGTGAACTCTCTTGAATCATATACCAGCCCGCTTCCGCGCCTGATGTCACTCAACTGCATGACAATATCTGGTGAAGTGCATCCCGCGGCCGCAGCCAGTGTTCCTGCTGTTAGAAAAACATCGGGTGACAGTTTGAAGGGTATGGGTTCCAGATCTGGCGAACGGAACAGGCGAAAAGCATCCGTGTCGGAAGAGTTGGCCTGGGAGAGGATGTCGTTGAATGCCAGTTTGGAGGTCCCAAGCAGCAGGTAATATGCCTGTCTGTTGTGCAGAAAACCCGCGCTGCGGAAATTGAGCTGACTGCTCAGTCGGGACAGGTGAAGCCCGACTAAAAGGGCGCATCCGAGCATGACCACGACTAAATACAGAGCATAGCCATGTCTGTTCGATGAATGCTGCGGGGTTTTCATAATTGATGATTATAGCCCGGAGCCGGACTTTTGCCAAACCGCGATGTTTTGGAAAGGTAATGGGTAATAGGTAATCGGTAATTGGTAATTGGTAATGAGGAAAAACGATCCTCGGGCTTTGGAAAGGTAATGGGTAATAGGTAATTGGTAATAGGAAGAAAAAGCGGGCCTCGGGCTTATTGATTTCATGCAAACACCGATAAATTAAAAAAACAGGGAGTGTCCCATGAATAATAAACTGTTTTTCATACTCGCGATGCTTGCGGCGATTGCTCTTGTACCGCTTTTTGCCGGGATGGAGCAGAAGCAGAAGGTCAAGTATCTGATCGGACCTGAAGACCGGGTGCGGATTTATGTGGAACGCCACCCTGAAGTGACAGTCAGCGTGCCTGTCGGGCCTGACGGCTTTATCTCATTTCCGATGCTGGGAAACATCGAAGTCACAGGCATGACCCGCGAAGAGCTGCAGGAAAAACTCACAGGCATGCTGAAAAAGTATTACAAGAAGCCCATGGTTTCTGTGATGATCGAGGAATACAACAGCTACAGGATAGCTGTACTTGGAGAAGTGGAAAATCCCGGACTGTTCACACTGAAGAGTGACCCTACGGTTATGCACGCCCTTTCACTGGCCGGAGGGCCGACACAGAACGCCGCTCTGGACGAAGCGTATCTGAAAAAGGCCGGCGAGGAAAACCTGATTCGCTTAGATCTGTACGCGCTGCTGGTCAAGGGGGATGTGTCACGCGACATGATCTTGAACCCAGGGGATGTGCTTTATGTCCCAAAGGGCACTAAGAACCAGCTCTATGTGCTGGGTGAAGTGGGAAGCCCTGGGGTATACCAGATGAAGGAGGGCCTGACTGTGCTGGAAGCCATTGCCATGGCGGGCAGTGAGACAGACAAGGCTATCATGCGCAAAGTCAGTGTGATCCGCAAGACCGGTGATGCGGCCAATCCGGATGTTTACATTATCAATGTTGACAAGATCCTGAAGGAAGGGAAAATGAAATACAATCTGGCTTTGGCACCCGGTGATGTGATCTACATTCCGAAAAGCGCCAAGCCTGAATGGGACAGAATTGTACCAATGCTCACGACCATCGGCACAACGCACAGCCTGATCAAGGGCTGGTAGGAGTAAAGCATGAAACTTATTACCGGAATACTGCTCCTCGCGATGTTCTGTGCAACTGCCCAGAGCCAGGTTATCTACTATACGGACAAAGAAACCTTTTTTTCTCCTCAGCAGCTGTATTTTCCCGGAATGAGGCTGCCCCAGAAGGGAAGCTTGAATATCTTTCTGCTTTATGAGGTCGGCGCAGGCAGTTATTTTGACGAGAACAACAAGAACAAGATTGCTGACTATGACATACAGAACAAGCGAGTTATGCTCAGCTATTCTATGCTTTCTAATTTTCAGATGTATATCGGCCGGAGCATGAGCAATACAGCGTATGATCTCAATAATTCCGACGGCACGCTGGTTAAGGGCTACAACTCAGTACTCGATTTTCTGCTCAAATCATACCTGCCAGCCACTCAGTACAATCTGCTCTTTCCCGTAGGATACAACGCTATTCTGCACCCGGACCGTGACCGCAAGGACAACCTGTTCGGGTTTACATTCAGGATCAAGGAGTTCCCCAGATACAAGGTGCGGACATATTTCGACTATTTCATGGAAGACAGGGAGTACGGCGGCCAGTATTATGCCCTGAAATATGGAATCCCGCCCCTGCCGCAGACCTTTATCGACATGTTCAAGCAGGTGGAGGACAGCTGCTACCGCTTTTTAGTGTCTAAGGAGCTTAATGACAGGGTTGACGCCTATGTCGGATACGAGAACAAGAGGCGCAAAACCAGTATGCACGACGGCA
The DNA here is from genome assembly GCA_028711905.1 of Candidatus Wallbacteria bacterium. Classification (GTDB taxonomy): domain Bacteria; phylum Muiribacteriota; class JAQTZZ01; order JAQTZZ01; family JAQTZZ01; genus JAQTRI01. The sequence goes on from JAQTRI010000003.1 coordinate 19,360, forward strand.
GTTACGATGACTTTCACGATTACCAGACCTATCTTCTGAAACTGACCGGCGAGTGGGAAGAGCTGAAGGCCAGCGCTGCGATGAAAAAAGATGGAATCGGTCTGTCCCTGGAGTACCAGAACGAGGAGCTGTTCGGCCTGGAGATCAGCTATCGCAGTACAGAAACACCTGTGCAGGACGAATCAAATTATTTTACGAGCAGTTACGGACAGTATATGGGAATTCTTGGTATCAAAGCCGGGGGCCTTAATTTCACCGAGAAAGAAGAACTGATCAGCATCGCTATTACGCAGAATTTCTGATATCAGGCTCTCTACTGCTTTACGAACTCAAGCGAATAATAAGGGAAAAGCTTGCCGATCTGGTCCAGCATCTCTCTGCTGTACACTCCCTGTTTTTCCAGTTCATTAGAGTAGAAAGTCGTGATGAACGGCAGAAAGAATCGGTATTTCTGGCCTGAGAGCGAGTCAAATCGGACATCATCCGTATTACCTGTGTCGAGCCTGCGGCTCAGCTCTATCACCCATTCGCCAATCCCGCCGGCCTTGGCAGCTCCGTCCAGGTCCATGGTTTTACCGTTAAAGCTCCATGAACCGGAAATATCGGCCGAAGATCCTGTCGGATGGTTTGCGGCAAAACAGTTCAGGCAGTCACCCTCGTATTTCGGCGGATGCCAGGAGTCAAGGGAAAAGGGTTTGTTTCCCCAGTCTGATTCCATACTCCCGAAGACCAGAAAATTCGGGCTGAACCGTACAGGCAGAGGATTGAAAAGCTCTCCATTAACAAAAACGACATCATTAGGAGAAAGTTCGCTCAAGGCCCTGACCATATTGTCTTCAATGTGTGTCCCTAAACTGGTGGCAGGGGTCCACTGCCAGAGGTCAAATGAGATGTTCTGCTTGTTCTGCATGCATTTTTCGATGTCACCCTGGTTGAACTCCCAGTAAAGGTCCATGAACAGGTAACTCCAGGGGTTCCAGAATTTTTCTTCAGAAAAATCGCCGATATGGTATATCCCGGCTTTTTTCATCCATTCCTTGCGGAAGAAAAAAAGCTGGGTCTGCCGCTTTACACTGAAACTGATCAGAAAGTACAGGTTGGCATTGTCGTGCAGCGCACTGACGGTAAGATCTTTGTAAAACACGGATTCGAGTCTGGTGCCCGGGGAATAGTTATTGCCGGGAAGACCATCTGTTTTTGGGGGAGATGCTGTGAATAAGGATTTTACAATCTGCCCGGAATCACGGATCAGAAGATTGTCCTTCATGTTTTCAACTGGAATTTTAAACGGATACTTCCGTGGCGGAAACTCGAACGGAAGAGATTGGCCATTGAACAGGTTCCCGGCATTTTTACGGTACTGCTCATAGATTTTCTCAGCATTGTTGTAGTCAGACATATCAACAGCGCCTTCGTAAGGTGTGTCGGAAAAGGGATCAATTTCTTCGGAAAGCGAAGAAACGGATGGTAATGGCAGTGTCTGGCTTCTATTGCGCAGAACATTCAGAAAATAAAGATTGAACACCAGGAGAAACAGAAGTATAACAATCAGAATTTTGTTCATTAAAAAAGGCTACAGAATTCATCCGCTCAAGTCAATGTTTTGACAACCAGTATTGCCGGACAGGCTGTCTTTGTTGTAACAATCGGGAACCTTGGCAGGTATGTTATAATAGAAGCTATGGACGAGAAGCTCAGCAACAGCATTTCGGCCGTGCTTCGGGGGGAAACGAAGGAGTTCCGGTATATTGTGCAGGAATTCGAGAAACGGGTGTTCTATTACTTCCTGCGCATGACCCGGGATTACGACGAAGCCCGGGACCTTACGCAGAATACCTTTATTCGGGCGTACAGGTACATCCGGAGCTATGACTGCAGCCGTTCTTTTTCAGGCTGGCTCTTTTCCATAGCCCATAATCAGCTTAAGGATTTATGGGCGCGGAAAAGCCGTGACGCATGCAGCTTAGAGGAACTGGAGGAAAAGTATTTCCAGCGCTTCGCGACTGATGAGCGCGTAGTTGAGAGGCTGGAGGAAAAAAATCTGCAGGAAAAGGTCCGGGAGTCCGTGCTGGCGCTTCCGGAACTGTATCGGGAGGTCATGCTCCTGCTGCTGATTGAAAACAGCACATACGAGGAGATTTCCGGTATCACCGGGTTACCGCTTAATACGGTAAAAATCCGGATCCACCGGGCCAGAAAACTTCTGAAATCTGTTTTGGAGAAGTGGTTGTGAAAAAAGACTGTCTTTTATTCAGGGACCTTTGCGATGAATCCCTGCTTCAGGAACTTGTGCCTGATGCGCGCCGCGCATTGGAGGATCACCTGAAAACCTGTGCTAACTGCAGGCTTTATCATCAGCGAGGCCTTGCGCTGGAACAGGCGCTCAACCGTTTTGGTGAAAGCGAGGCTGCTTATGCCCAGCGCTTGGATTTCAACACTGCCAACCAGGTAATGGAGCGCATTCTCCCCTCCCGGGGATTTCTGGGATGGAAACTGGCGATTGCTTTCTGTCTGGTTTTTTTCGCGGTTCTCAATTTTGTCACCTATGGTCCGGATCATAAAGTTTTCACAGTCCCACAGGAAAAGGCTGTCAGCCGATTGCTGTGTACGCTCCAGGCCGGGATAGGGGAACTGATTGATAATGACTCATCAAGCGGAGCCTCTGTCACCCAGGGAATGCCCCTGAATATTCCATACAATTTCATAGCATCGACCCCTGTGTGTATTCTCATCGAAAGTATCGGCGAGATGCGCCTCAAACCCGGAACTGGGATCAGCGTGACGAGTGATGAGATCAAAATCCAGGGGGGTACAGTACATTTTTCCTCAGGAAAGCTCCCCTTTCCCATGCAGATCGTTCATGATCTGGGAAAAATCACGATCATTGGCACCAAACTGTTAATCCAGGCCGACACAGGGCAGATGCGTGTGTCGTTACTGGAGGGAAGAATCCAGGTGGAAAACCGCTTTGACAGGCGTATGTTAACTGCCGGAGAAGAAACCGTACTCGAGTCAGACACCTATAAAATTCCGGTTTATGAACTGGAAAAATGGATATCAGAGATTCATCTCGATCCTGACCGGATTTTTTTTACTGCAGCCCCGGGGCATGATACAATGGACCAGCCTGTTCAAGAAGTACCTGTTGGGGCTATTCCATCGGTGAGAGATGAATTCCGGAAACTTGAAGGATCTCCTGCAGCACAATAGTGAATCATCCCGGACCGTTCCGGATATACTTCAGAAGCGTTTTTTATTTACATCCAGGGCAAGGGAATTTTTCCGTAATCGAGGATACCTGGAAGTGGAAACCCCGGCCCTGTCTCCATATGCCACACTGGACGCTAACATCGCTTCCTTTGACACGGTTTTTCGCCATACTCCGCTTTATCTTCAGACATCCCCTGAATATTACATGAAGGAGCTTCTGACCATGGGCTTCGAGCGAATATTCCAGATATGCAAGGTTTTCAGGAACGATGAAACAGGACCTATGCATAACCCGGAATTCACCATGCTGGAATGGTACTGCACAGGTCACGATTACCGGTTCATGATGGATGAAACAGAGGATCTGGTGTGTGGTCTGGCCGGGGAGGCAGCAGACAAGTGGAAACGGCCTTTTGAGAGACTGTCCGTAAGGGATGTCTTTAGTGGCACAACTGGAATGGATCTTGGCCGATGCTTAGACTACGATGCGCTGCGCAAAGAAGCTGTGAACAGGGATGTCGGCGTTACCGGCTCTGACGGATGGGATGACATCTTTTTTAAGCTGTTCCTGACCTATGTCGAACCTTCGCTTTCCGGCAGGCCGGTGTTTCTTTACGATTATCCGGTAAAACTCGGGGCCATGGCCAGACCTTGTCCCGACAGCCCTGGGTTTGCCGAGCGTTTCGAGCTGTATATCAAAGGTTGCGAATTGTGCAACGGTTATTCGGAATTGAACGATTCAGCTGTGCAGAGGGCGCGCTTCGAGCATGACCTTGAAGCTAGGAAGCGTTCAGGTCTGCCGGTTCCCATGATCAACGAGCGATTTCTTTCGATCCTGCCTCATATGCCGGACTGCACAGGTAACGCGCTGGGTGTTGACCGGCTGTTCATGGTTATCAACGGATTGGAAAGTATTCATGAAATCCTGCCGTTTGGCATGAAAAATCACGGGCTGTAGGGGGAACGATCTGACGAATTGGCTCCGTGTAGGGGCGGATGAAATCCGCCCGGGCTGGTCAGCGACCAGCCCCTACTTAAATGTACATGAACGACGAAGACTGAGCGCAACGAAGTGGATAGACCGTTTTCAACAGCCTACGGTTTATCCCTGACGCTGACCGGATTGTGCAGGTAATAGTAATCCCGAAACTGCGAATTCGGGGTTTTCAGGCTGAATGATGTGATGGCATCCAATACCTGCTCTTTTTCCTTGATCAGGGGAGAGTCGCTTTCATACCTGGCCTGCAGCCAGAGCCTTAGAAAGTGCCGGTTGGACTGTGTGCCAAGGGCCAGAGGCAACTGATAGTGTTCGAATTCCATTTTCACGAAATCAGTGCCGAATTTCCTGGTAGAGATGATTTTTGCCTTGTCGTCATATTCAGTGCGGTCCAACTCACCCTTGTCGGTCATCTCGTAAATAACCTTGTGCAGGAGTGGCCGACCCTCAGATTCATTCTTCGGACCGTATTTGACCATTTCTAAGTAATTCTTCCTGATTGTAAAGGAATAAGGAGCGTCCTTGCGGTAAAAAGCCGCCTGGTCCAGATCGTCTTCCAAGTATTCGAAAATAAACCTTACTCCACGCTGCATCTGCACATAGTGGCTGCCGCGGTTGACAAAAAACATGCCTCGGTTCCAGGCTTTGTAAACAACGCCCATGAAAAAAGTACCGATTACAACTACGACAAAAATCTCAATAAAGGTCATGCCTGATCGGTTATTCATTGGAAATCATCCTCTCGAGAGTCACTTCCCGTGTCTGCTCCTCAGGGGTCAGTCGGTAGGACACTGTAACAGCAAGGCGTTTCAGGCTGGGGCTGATTTCTTCGACCTCTGATGCGACATGAAACTTGGTATACAGCTCAGGGTATGTGAATTTCTGGGATTTACTGCTGTCGTCAAGATAAGAGTAACCATTATTGATAATATCCGGTGACAGAAGAGGATGATCAACCTGCACAGCAGCGAAGTCAGTTTCCCCCATCCAGCCGAGCCGCTCTCTGGCGAGGCTGTAAGCAGTAAGGTCATATTGAGCGTTAAAAACCTGCTTGTTTGAAGTGCCGAACATGAAATACAGCCCACCAAATCCTATGGCGAAAAAGGCGACTGCAATAAGAATCTCGATCAGGGAAAAGCCCTTTTTCATAGGCCTGATTTCCTTTGCACGCGGTAATAACTCAATGCATGCGACATAGAGACTGAATAAGCTGTTTTTTTCTTGTCTGCGGAATACGGGAACAGGATATTGGCATCACGCAGGTTCATGGTACCTGTGATGTTTTTCCCATTGCTGACGCGCTTGATTTCAAACGCGGAAAGGCTGCCTCCAATATTGATCCTGCGCTCCGCGTGAGTGGGGACGATTTCTCCGTATGGTGCGCACAGGTTGACTGAAACGCCCCAGTTTTCCAGGTAAATGTTTGGGTCACCCTCAGAACTCGTTTTACAGGGATTGAACAGAAACCAGGCTGAGGATTCAGGTTCGGTCTTTTCCAGGTGTTTCTGAAGCTTGGCACCATTGCGGCAGATGGTCATTGCATATCCCTTGTATTTAAGAGGAGTCGCTAAGGTCAGCCCTGCTTCCACCATTGACATGCCGTCTAAGTTGAGGATGTTGTTCTTCATGTAAAAATCAAAGAAGGAGTCGCTGGTAATGAACAGTCTGCATACTTTATCGATAGGTATATCGTTTTCTTTCCCGGCAATTTCCAGTTTGCGCATATCCGATAGTATCGGATTGTTGTAAAAAATACGATCCCGGTAAAATTTCTTGAACTCCGCGTTTTCAAAGCGCCAGCCGGCCGGCTTGTCTGCGCTGTCGAAATCGGTCGGGCGCAGGATGTTGCGGGTTTCTCCGTCTTTGTTGCCGAAATGCAGAAGTCCTGACGAGAGTTCGTCGTTGGTGTAAACAAAAGATATCTCCGGGGTGTCGTAATTCATGTTGTCGATAAAACTTGATCCTTTGCGCACGAAAAAGGCGAATTTGTTAAGTTCACCGCTGTCCAGCTTGGTGTCTTTGATGATCGGGAGCATGATCAGTACGACCTTGAAATCATATGCAGCCGTGATCTCGAATTTGGCTACCCTCGGGGACGACATCTTCCGTTCGCCGAAAGAGGCTTTGGCGAAAAACTTAACCTGACCGTTTTTTTCCAGCTTTTCAGTGTCTGTTTTAGTCAGGTCTTTGAAAGGTTTGGACACTTCCATGGACACTTCGACCTTTTCCAGGCCGATTTTTTTCTGGTCACGGGGGTCAGGGAACAGTTTGAGTACCGCATCCTTGACATCGACCTGCTTGACACCGGGATTGGCGGACTGAGCATTGCGGAACCAGTCGAAAAATTCCGTTCCCGGGGTATTGGCCTGGGTAAGCACTGTATCCATAGCAGCTTTCAGACCGGCTTCGGCTAAAGCCCGCGCATTGTCGCCTTCAAGATTAGCGAACAGCTGCCTGGTTTCAGTTGAAGAGGCTTTCCACAAGGATATGCTGATAATGGTCAGAAAGACAAAGGCGATTAAAACAACCAGAAGGAGGGAAAACCCCTCCTTCCGGGACGCGTTCCATTTCACTTGTTAACGATCCTTATTCTTATTACAGTCAACAGTTCCGCCTGTCAGATGTACTTGGCCTGGAAAATCTGCGACTTCAGGCCGGTGATCTGCTGTTTCATCTGAGCCAGCTGTGTTGCGCCGGCTCCTGAGACCACTTTATCCATGTACTGTGCTTCAAGCTGATCAACCTGCTGCAGGAGCTGATTGATTTTTCCGTCCTGGTCACTGGCGACAGAACCGATGATCAGCTGTTTGGCGGTTCCATTGTATACAGCCTGTTTCTGAATGTCAATGTCTAAGGATGCGATGCCGTTGATTTCGGAAATAACGGTGTCTACGACCTGTACGATGGCCTCAGGTGTCGGGCAGTTGCCGCCTGAGCAGCTGTTGCATGCCTGCTGGACTGAGTTGGAGATGTTGGTGACAGAACTGGATACCTCATTGGCAATGTTCATGGCCTGCTGGAAATCCTGCTCGAAACTTTCAAGATTCATTCCCAGCTCGTCCTGTGCCAGGTCTTTGATTTTATTCAGAAGCTCGGTGAGTTCACCTGACTGATCCTTGTCTACGGTAAGGCCCTGGGTTTCCAGCGCTCCGCTGACATTGTTCAGGAACTGGTCAAGCTCTGCCGCCTGCTTGGGGGTCATGTTATTGCCCATGGCCAGAAGATTGTTAAAGCGGTTCCCGGCAGGAGTGACTGCTTTCTGGCCGCCGCCTGCGCCTGCTGCTGCAAACTGGCCGTTAATGGCAGCCTGGGCCTGGCGGGGGAATGATTTGAGTGCATTGGCGACCACCTGGCAGATGTTCTGGGCCAGCTGAACACCGAAGTTTCCACCCAGAGCCTGGTTGATGACTCCAAGAATATTGGCGGCAAGCTGGGTTCCCCACTGAAGGAAATCCACGAGTCCGGCATTGGCTTTAGTAGTAAAGGTAGTGGTAGGGACGAGGCCAACGAACAGGGCGATGATCAACAGGTAGCAAAGGCTTTTTCTTTTCATACTCTTGTCCTCCTTAAATGAAACAGGCTGTAATCTATTATTTATATGTTCTACCTGCAATTATACCCCGGAGTTTCATTTTTTTCAAGTGGTACCGCATACTGATGCGGCTGAAGGGAGAAACGAGGCGGCAGAAACCCGAAATTCTTGCAACGGTGCCGTTCATATGGATCGACTGAAGAAGGTCTGCATCCTGTGGATTCCGCGCTAGGGGTAACATCGGGGACGCGTCCCTCCAAAAATAGCGCACCCCGATGGCGCACAATGGCGCCCATTTCAAGAGATGAGTAAGACATCCCTGTATCTCCACCCACAACCTAACTCGACCTGTTGATCAGCCCTCCAATTACTTTCCCGGTAATCGTGTCAACCCACATTTCATACACAGTTGCATAATCTTTACTATGATCTGTTATGAGAAAGACCCAGGCGAGTCTGAGCTGATCTGTTGGGAGCTGGTTCTCGGAAAATTGGCTGATCGAGTGCTTCACATTTACGATGGTTGGTTTGCTTGATTCTATGAACCAGGCTGTATAACCCGGTGAAGAGACATTACTTTTGTATGCATAGACCTCATCCAGATTTTTTTCAAGATAATCAGTGAATTCGGACGAATTGAATCTCAATAAATCGGCACCTGATGTTTTTCTGGGTCGTATTGCATACGCAGGAACAGTCAGATGATCTGAAGTGCTTTTGTTGGAAAGGATTTTTCTGGGCCTGGTGGCAATTCCTTTACTGCTTAAAAAATCAAGAGCAGTCTGATATGCCTGATGTCTTTCGACATTAACGGTTATCTGGCAGCGGAGGTGTGTATAGTTGAAGTACACCCCAAGCAACTGTCCGTATGGCGTAACTCGCGCAGTGATTTCCTCCTTTGTATAGTATCCACCGATTTTCCTCCTGATGAAGACAACTTTATGAACCATTTTGTCGGACCTGTCCGAATCACGGGTGTTGAAGATCACAAAGTCGCTGGGATTGATCAGAGGGTCAAAAATTGTGCAATAAAGAATTACAAGTTTTCCAATTGTTTCTGCAGACAGGGGTTGTTTGAACAATCTTAAGGTCAGGCAATCAGCTTCCAGCAGTGAACAAGTTCCTGATGATGCACTAAGGCAAAGTGTGATAACAGATTTATCGTTCAATATGACTGAAAAATGATCTGGCATACCTGCACGTGGCGAACTGCCTCTACCAGGATACTCTATTTCGGAAATGGTGCGTGCGCCACCGTCTATACGGTTCAAGCATTCGACAATCCTCGTGGTTTCCAAGCGTTGAGCAGGAGTAACAGTATCTGCTGAACACAAATTGAAGTAACATGCAAAACACAATAGTGAAGACAGTTTTTTAAGGAACATAGCCGTTGCTTTCCGGGGGATAGATGATCAATGGATTACCGATTGTCCATTTGTCGCCAACGGCAAATTCCAGTGAAGCATTGATGACATCTTTAAGTTTCATCTTTCGGGTCTTCTCCCGATCGAGTGGGTAAATTAGTGGAGCCATACGCGTGAAACCTCCTGAATCACATGGGATGCGGAACTGTTCAAACGCTCAGAAAAATGGTATGTATTTTGTATGCGAAAATCGAAG
>JAQTRI010000210.1 GCA_028711905.1 Candidatus Wallbacteria bacterium
TGGAGAAAAAGCGGTAATGATCTGCAGGAAATCAAAGCCCTGATCAGCATGGCCGACTGTCAGCACAACCTGAGAAACTTTTCCACCGGTCTCAGGCACTTAGCCAGAGCGGTGCTGGACTATAGGAATTCACTTGACCCCGCAGTTCAGTTTTTTGTGGACCTGGCCAAAAAAAAATTCTGGGATATGCTGACAGTAAGGATCGAGCCATCAGTGCCCGATGTACCTCTCGGAGAAAAAAAAGAATTTCGCGCTATCCTTGTTTACCAGGACGGGAAAGAGTTGTACATCCCCCCGGAGTATATCTCATGGGACTGGGAAGTCAGGGGCAATGATGGTGACGGGCATGAGTTCGAGTTTGAAAATGATCACTGCTTCTATACCGGCGGACGCTTACCCTTTTCCAATATTTTCATGAAAGCCCATGGTGTGCTGAAGGAGGAACTGGTTGCAGAATTCATTTCAGGAAGACTGAAAATCAAGGAAAGCGACAAAAAAGTCGAACTGAAACCGTTTTTTGGTGACCGCAAGAAGTTCCAGGCTGAAGCAGAAGATTCTGAACAGACTGATGAGGACGACGGATTTTGATACGCACACGGCCTGAAACCACACTCTTCCTCATGTCTTCGATTGACGGAAAGATCTCGACCGGTGATACGGATTTTCTGGATTTTGATAAGGATTTTCCCGCAATTCACGGCATCAGGGAGGGGCTTGATCAATACTATGCCATTGAGCAGAAGACTGATCTTGCTTCTTTAAACTCCGGCAGGACCTGGGCCAAGATTGGCCTCAATGAACCGGCGGTTGCCATCAAGCGCCTGCCCGTGACTTTCGTTGTCATCGACAATAAGCCTCATCTGAACGAAACCGGGGTTTTGAATGCTCTGGCACGCGGGGAGAGATTGATCCTGGTGACTTCCAATGCCGGTCATCCTGCTTACAGCATAGGGAGCGATAACCGGTTAGAGTTGATCTACTACCCGGAGGAGATTGATTTCCCTGATCTATTCATGAGATTGCGTCATGTATATGGTGTCGAGTACCTGACCATTCAAACAGGTGGAACTCTCAATGCGCTGCTGCTCCGCTCCGACCTGATCGATCACTTGAACTTAGTGGTCGCACCATGTCTGATCGGTGGCTCAACGACCCCAACGCTGATCGATGGTGAAGCACTTCACAGCTTGGAGGATCTGGTGCTGATCAGGCCGGCGAAACTTGTGAAATGCGAAGTTCTGCATCATTCATTCATCTGCCTGAAGTATGACTTGGACTGGCAGGGGGATTGAATGGGTGCGGATTCGAAAAAGGTCAGAATCAATATAAAAAAGTCCCTCAGGAGGCGCAGCAGACAAGAGGTCCCATCCCCTCCGGGAAAGGTTTTTCATGATAAAAAAAAATACAGTCGACGGCCTAAGCATCCGTTGAAACCGGAGGGAGGAGATGATCCTTCTTATTGAGCTTTCAGTCCATAAAGAATATTGTTCTCCTGATGGAATGTCCCTGAAATGAGTACCGAAAAAGTCAATCTCGCCCTTGGCGGAGGCACTGCGTATGGGTTCACGCACATTGGAGTGCTGCGCCGGCTTGAGGATGAAAATCTCCGGCCGGCTGTAATCGCGGGGACCAGCATGGGAGCTCTGATTGCAGCATTGTATTCCCGCACAGGCTCGGCAGAAGAGGTTGCCGGACTCTGCCGCCGGTTTTTCGTTGAAAAAACCTGGAAGAGGCTTTTCCCTTTAAATCTGCCGTTTGCACGATCGATAGTTCGTACTGACATAATCAGGAGTTCTCTTGCCGGGATTTTCGGCATGAGCGATATCGCTGATCTGCCTATACCCTTGATCATTACCGGATCTGACCTGAAGAGCGGCAGAACGATCTTATTTAAACAGGGCCCGCTGGTGGATCTCCTGATGGCTTCAATGGCTGTTCCGTTTTTCTTTCCACCGTTGCGCCTGCTGGGTTATCACCTTGTTGATGGTGGAATGACCTCGCTGGTCCCGGTACGCGCCTGCTCCGGATATCCCGGTCGCACGATTGCCTGCCATGCATACGGTAAATACAAGCCGTTTTGCGGAACGCCGGGAATCCTGCGTGTGCATTTTCATTCCCAGTACATGCTGGACCATGCTCTGGGGAGGATGGAGATTGAAAGCACTGACTGCACCGCGGTTTATCCGGATACATCCGGAATCGGCATGTTCCAGTTCCACAGACTGGATGAACTGATGGAGCGCGGATATGAAGCGGCGAAGCAGGCACTCCAGCCGCCACCCCGCTAAGTTCGGATGCAAATTTACCGGGCTCGAGTATTGAAGTTGCCTGTTCATTGCAGTGATGCCATTGAAAACGCTATACTCTGAGGAGAAAAAGCTCAACAAGGAGAACGAATGAAAAAAAAGCAATTGGCAGTACTGCTGCTTTTTACGGGTTTGAGAGCTTTATGCGCTATAGATGAGGCAGAGTATTTTCACAACCTGTTTGCGCCTGAACTTCGTATCAACAGCCTTTTTTCCCAGTCTTTCCTGTCTGCGGTACCTGAGGCCAAGATTCGTGAGATTATCAAGCTTTATGTAGATAACCTTGGGTTATTCAAAAAAGCTGTTGTTACTGATGAAGGATATGAGATTTATTTTGAAAAAGGTCATTGCCCGGCCAAGATAGTCGTTGGTTCCGAGAAACTGATCACAGGGCTCTGGTTCGGCAGCTGGAACATTGAGGGAGATTCCTGGGACAAAATAGCGGCTGATTTCGCTGATTTGCCGGGTGTTGTCTCTGTCGCTGTCACAAGAGACGGCGAGCTCCTTGTGTCTATTAATCCCGGTCTTCCCATGGCTGTCGGGTCAGCTTTTAAACTTTATGTGCTCAAGGCCTTGATCGGTATGATGGACATGGCGACACTTCAGATGAACGATGTTATCAGTCTCAAAGAAGAATGGATATCCCTTCCCTCCGGGATCTTGCAGGATTGGCCTGCCGGAAGTCTGCTGACAGTTCAGAGTATGGCCAATCTGATGATCTCAATCAGTGACAATACTGCCACTGACGCTTTGATTCACTCAGCCGGGCGGGAAACTGTCGAAGCTGTGGCCCCGGAAAGAATGAAGCCGTTTCTAACAACAAAGGAAATGTTTGAGCTGAAGTGGGGTGTGTCGGATGAGGTGCGCGAACGGTTTGTTGCGGCTGATTTATCCGGTAAGCGCCGGATTTTGGAGAGTCTCAGATCCTTCGATAAGAACAGGATCCGTTTCAGTCCTTCACCTAAATGTGTTCAAAGCATCGAGTGGCTTGCCACGACCGGTGAACTATGCCGTGTGATCTATGAATTGCGGGAAAACTCTGCAATTCGTATCAATCCGGGATTGGCGGACAAAAAGAAATGGCACTTGATCGGATACAAGGGCGGATCCGAAGGGGGCGTTCTCAATTACACGCATGTTCTGCAAAAAACTCCATCTTCTCCGGTTTATTGTATCAGCGCTACTATCAATGACATCGAGAAGGAGGTCGCGGACAAGGATTTTACTGCACTGACCGGCCGGCTGATCGGTCTGGCGGGGACAGAGGCTTTGGACAAAATCTCTGCCGCGAAAAGTTCTCAGGTAACAGGTGAAAATCGAGATCGGCCTTGACTGTTGCGCTGTAACATGCTAAAATTCATCCAGTAGCTAGAATGAATATCTTGATGTCGGGGGTACTGATGAACAGGGGGAGAAAATTCTACAAGGCTATCAGCGTGTTGAATGACAGCCGTCATGCTCGGCGGGTCGTGTTCTGGGAACACACGGACCGCTCTCTGTTTACTGCTGAGGAAATTGATGCTTTCAGGAAGTATTACCCTGAAGAACTTTTCGTTGCCGAGGCAAAAAGCGGAAACCTGGAACCGGCTGTGATCATGGAGAAAACCGCTCAGGATGCACATGGCGAAAAAATGATCAGGCTTTACGACAGAGAAGACTATGCCCTGTCATTTCGTGTTGTTGGTTTTTGTATGGAGTCTGAGACTAGTGGTCTGTAACACTTAATTCTGTGTTTGCTGATCCTGAGAAAATCCTTTTGCTGAAAGGATTCCGTAATCATCATTTGTACAAAATTATGTGCAACAGACCATTAGTGCCTGAGGATGTTATTCCGTTTTTCATGTCAAAAAGGGCCGGCTTTTGCCGGCCTTTTATATTTTTGAAGAGGCTTTCATGACAGCCGAAAAGGTGTTCCCTAAGCAACCTGAAGATTCCAATCGCAGCATCTGTTGCCCGCACTGCCGGACGGTTCTGGAAACAAAGCGATTAAAAGGGATTAATGTCGATATCTGCACGGAATGCGGTGGGACTTGGTATGACGAGGGTGAATTGCGCGCAGTGCTGGGCAGACAATTCAAGTATGAGAATCTTTTGAAGACACTCCAGGTTACTGGAAAAGGTGTTATCTGCCCTTGCTGTGGGGTTGATACAGCTCTGCTCCGGTTCCAGAGTGCCGGAACGACTCTGGAAATTGATCATTGCCTTGATTGCCGAGGATTCTGGCTCGACAGGGATGAACTGGACATTCTCAATTCTCTTGAACCGGTATTCGAGCGAGCGGGTCCGCTGCGTCCCGCGAGGGTTCCCTCATTTGTTCATGAAAACCTGAGCGCATTGGAACACTACAGGTCTGTTGATATAAATAAAGGTGTTGCTGATGCGAAAATCAGCAAAGAGCTTTATATTTTCTGTCTGCTGTTGCAACTGCCGGTGGAGGTGTTTAATCCCAGAAGATATTACCCGGTTCTTTTAGCTGCGATTATCGCTGTAAATGTCTTAGTCAACCTGGCGGTCAGTGGAATGGATCCGGAAACAGCTGCCTCAGTAATCAGGACTTTTGGGGCGGTTCCTGCCCGTCTTCTGTCTGCCCATGGTTTGATTTCCCTCGTGACATACGCCTTTCTTCATGGCGGTTGGTGGCATCTTTTTGCTAACATGTATTTTCTCTGGATTTTCGGGGACAATGTGCTGGATGTTTTTATGGATCACGATGCATCCAAGGGCAGCATCAGGTTTTTCCAGTTTTACTTGATTCTTGCATTTGTAAGTGGTTTGATTCATTGCCTGTTCTGTTATTTCACAGAAATGGCGATCCTGCCGTTGATTGGAGCCAGTGGCGCAGTCAGCGGCATCATGGCTGCCTATCTAAAAATGTTCCCTGGCTCCAGATTTTACCAGATCGTCCTGTTTATGCCTTTAAAGATCCCTGTCTGGCTGTACATGATTCTCTGGATCGGAGGGAATGTTTTCCTGGCTTTAGTTGCCGGCCTCGGCAGCAGTGTATCTTGGCTCGCTCATCTCAGTGGCTTTGGCGCGGGTTATTTACTGGTGGAGAGTTTTATGCCTTATGGGCTGGAGAGGCTGCGCCTGTTACCGGATGACCGGCGAGTTTGATCAGTGCGGCTTCTTCTGAAATAATAGCGTGCATGAACTTTAAGACTGTTATTTTTGATCTGGACGGCACTCTGCTTGATACAATTCAGGATATCGCCTACTCCATGAACACGGTTCTGGAACGACACCATTTCGCCCCACATTCTTCGGAAAGTTATAAAATGATGGTCGGCGATGGGGCGGTTCAACTTGTGCAAAGAGCTTTGCCTCACGATTGTCGGGATAATCGACTGGCTGAACAACTGGCGGTCGAATTCAGGGAAACATATGCCAGATTCTGGTCTATGACCACCTGCCTGTATCCGGGCGTAACCGAACTGCTCGACACTCTGACCAGTCTTGAGATTAAAATTGGGGTTCTTTCCAATAAAGACCACGAGTTTACAGTCCGCGCTGTCAGAGTTCTGCTTCCCGGATGGTTCTTTGATGCTGTAGAAGGCGCAAGGGAAGGAAAGCCGCACAAACCCGATCCCCTTGCAGTACAGAGTGTCCTGGAAAAAATGAATTCTATCCCCGGTGAAACGGTGATGATTGGGGACAGCGACCATGACATCATTTCAGCGAGACAAGCCGGTGTATTCGCAGTGGGAGCTCTCTGGGGTTATCGTGACCGGGCAGTGCTTGAGCGCGCCGGTGCGGACATGCTGATCGGTAATCCGGTTGATTTACTCAAGCTTCTGCTGTACAGGGGAAGTTGACTATCCATGCCCTGCGCCGATATAATTTCTCCATGAAGCGGGTATTTCATCTAATTATAATGTCGATCTGCTTCTTTGTCTTTGCGGAAGAACAATTTTCACTTGGTGCCAGACTTGATGACCTGGAAACTGTAATTTATGGACAGATCAGGGGCAGTGATTCGCTGGATTCAAGAATCGCCCGGCTGGAAACCATTGTTTTCGGACGCACTTTTGCTGAAAACAGCCTTGACTCAAGGATGGAGCGTTTAGTGAAACCGTTTTCCCCTGAAGGAACCAACGATGTTTCTCTGGTGGCTAAAGTTAATTTTTTGGAGTGGCTCATGCAGAGCAAGGTTTCTGTCATGCCGTTGCTGACCAAGGTTTCCCGTCTGAAAAAGAGCGCTATCGGGGAGAGCAGTCTTGGAGATCCATTGATCTTTGA
>JAQTRI010000211.1 GCA_028711905.1 Candidatus Wallbacteria bacterium
AAATGCCTGTCTTTTGTATGGCTTGGTCTGGTCGTGCCTGATGCTGTCCTTGAATGCTGATTCTGCCTCATTGTATTTCTTCCACTCCCTGTAACATTTGCCTATGTGCCAGTAACAGCCGTTCTGTGAGGCATAGGCCGGGTCCATGGCAATGACCTTCCGGAACAAGGTAATGGCTTCTTCATAGCGGCCATTGGACTGGGCGGTCCGGGCTTTGTCGTAGATCTCTTTTGCCGTCTCACGGGTACAAGTGGTGCAGAACTGGTTATTGAGCTTGGCGTACAGATCAAAGGCCAGATCGATGTACTTCATGGAGGCTGCGAACTCGTCTTTGTCGCCAGTGGTGATCAGTTCATCGACCGCAGCACCGTGCTCTGAAGCCACCAGAATGCCGAAACGCTGAATCATTTCGGTCAGCATGGTTTCAAAGCCCTCTAAGCTGACCTGGGCGGATTGGGCCTGGGCCTTGATCTCGCGGATCTTCCTCAGGTAGACATCCAGGTTTTTCTTTCGTGCATTGAGCAGTTGTTCTTCAATGGCGGAAGCCAAGTTGAAAAGGCCGCTTCTGGTGTTCGGGCCAGAGGATGCGAAGAAATCCGTGAACAGGCGGAAAGCGGAATCGTTTCCGTCTTTGAGTTTAGCGACAATCGATGCAGCAATGCGGCCGGACCGGCGCTCGTTTTCGTCTAACGACGCGGTATACACTTGCTCTGCTGCATCGGCTGAATCCTGATCCTTCAGGGTTTGGGAAAGGTGCAGGGCCCAGAGGGAGGTGCCGATCAGGGATTTCAGACAGCCGTACGAGCAAAGCGAGTTACGGATGTCTGTACCTGAGCGAAGCGAAGGTAGAGGTGAATCCAGAACGAGTCTGGAAACGGATGAAGGCATCTGTGAGAGGATTTCTGAAGGGATGTTTTCTATTGCAGCCGGCAGCGGACAGGGCCGGACCAATGCAAGGATCACAATCAGCGGCAAGACAAAATTTCTCATCACTTCCCCCTTTTTCCGTTCATCTTAATTATACGCTTCTGTGCCGGCAGATCCAGTTACATTTTGTTACATCGCGTTACAACTTGCAGTATTGCTAAAATTCTCACCCCACCTGGCAGATCGATGTCAGGCCGTGATTTTAGCAACGGATTCGGGAACGGCCAATCCCCGGGTGCCTTCTCCCTGTGCAATTATCAGGCATTCCTCAGCGGACAGAGCGGGTTCGCTGGTGACCATGCTGTCTCCGCTGGCGGCCGTGCTCCCTCCGCTCGCGGCCAAGCTGTCTCCGCCCGTGCCCAGGCACTCTCCGCCGGCGGCCAAGCTATCTCCGCTCGTGACCAGACTCCCTCCGCCGGAGACCATGCTTTCCTCATCGTGACCAGGCTCCATCCGCTCGCGGCCAAGGCTTTTCCGCCTGCGGCTGAAGCATGGGAGAGAGCGCTGCCGCCCTCTCCGCGTGTAAAGCCCTGTCAGATGTTGTATTCCTTCAGTTCAGCGGCAGATTTTCCGAGTTTGTACTTGAGATAAAACATGTAGCCGCCGGTTTTTTCCACAATCCCGTCCTTGACCGTATATTTTTCCTCGTTGGCTTTCTTCTTCGCCACATCGTGCTCCCTGGCCTTTTCGTCTAAGGCCACGAATTTCTGTAGATCAGCCAGCAGTTCCTTGCCGCCGTCTGCCAGGACTTTGTCGTCTCTGTTCTTTTCAGACAATGCATTGGCGAACTGCTTGATAAAGCCGATGAACTCCTGATTGTCCTTGGGGATGCGGTGCTTACCCATTTAGAACTCCTTTTGCCTTGCGGCGGTTTACTTATGCCCTTACGGGCATGATTAATCCCTTTTTACAACCCCGAAAAACCACTCTCTGATGCTTCCGGCGTATTTGAATAAAGGCACAGACACCTCAGGCTGCACCCGTACTTCTCCGTTTTTCTCATCCTTAAACCTGCGTTCGCTGATAGTCAGTACTTCAAAGGAGCCGAAATCCGGGATGACGACTGATCCGCCTTTTTTCACTTCTTTTTCAATGATCAGAAATGTTTCCTGGATAGCGCGCAGCGCCAGATCAACGCTGATGTCCAGATTGACCGCCACCTGAGCTGAAAGATCCGCCAGTTTCATCGCTGCCTCCGATGTTGATGACAACGGAATTTAAAAGCGCATGATAAAACTATTTTTCAGGTCTGTATGTAGGATAAATCTTATGAGTACATAGGATTAATCCTATGTACTCAGTCGATCAGATTACCGTCCATGTCGATATGGATCAGCTCGGCAAGGGATTTTATCTGCAGTTTTTTCAGTATGTGGTCTTTGTGCGCGCTGACTGTCTTGGGACTGATGCGCAGTTTTTCCGCGATTTTATTGGACTTGATGCCTTTTTTCAGGAGCAGCAGGATCTGCTTTCCCCTCGGGGACAGTAAAGGAACCGGTGATCTCTGTCGGTCGCTGAGATGATCCAACGCCAGTCCCGAAGCAATTCCGGGATCGACATACCTGCCCCCTTCCTTGATGATCTGCGCAGCATCGCGGATTTCCTCAGGCTGCACGGATTTGGAAATGAAGCCCTTAGCTCCGCAGGCGAAAACCAACCGACAGAGTTCGATGGTCGGCTGACCTGTGAGCACAAGTACCGGTATTGTGCAGAATTTATTCAGTTCTTCCAGCACCTTGTCGCCGTTGATGTCAGGCAGATAGTAATCCAGCACGATCACATCAGGCTTGGACTTTCTGATGGTTTTCAGGAATTCGCGGCCGGTTCCGGCTGATCCCACGACTTCGGCATTCAGGTCTTCCATGATCCTGGATAGACTGCGGATCACCAGCGGATGATCGTCAACAACAAACAGCTTGAGCATCACGCCTCCTTTGAAGAGTAGCGCGTTTGGGTTTGATTCAATTCTATCCTTAACAGATGATTTGTCAAAGGGAACAATAATGGAGATTAAGGGTGCTTCGTGCACAGAGGCAGGGTTTCAATCCGGCTCATACACACCTTGTGCTGGGTAATTGTGGTCAACCGGTATCCATTTGATAATAATTCATACAACGAAGTTGGTAATGTCCATGATTTGCACTATACTGTATATATGAAGTACTTCGATACCATTGGAAAGATCCTCCTCAGAGAACGAACCAGAAACAAACTGTCTCTGGTTGATGTGGAAAACCTCAGCAGCAAGAAGATCGACCGGGCATATCTTTCCCGCGTGGAAAACGGCATTGTCCCACCAAGTCAGGAAATGCTTGATATCCTGATAGGGATTTACAAGTCCGGCTCCGAAGTCATTCAGGCAATCGAAATCCTTTTTCTCGGCAGCAAGCAGAAGGTCAAGTGCAAATTCATTCCCAAACAGAGACTGGAGATAAAAGCCGTTGAAGCGCTGGTTGATTGTTTCGGCAGTACAGTTAGTTTTCCGGTTGATGTTGACGCATTAGCCGGCAAACATGGCTATGAGATTCTGAAAAAGGACCTGACTGAATTGTTTGATGAGGATTTTTTTTGTCTCCTGATTCCCGAGGGCCGGAATTACTTTGGTTTGACTAAGAAAATTGTCGTGAACAGCAGGGTCGATTCCTTGCGGCAGGACATGTATTCGCCCAGAATGCAGCGCATGAGCGTGGCTCATGAAATCAGCCATATCGCCTTAGGACATAAGGATACCGCCGATTCTCCGCCGCTGTTCACCAGGCTGCAGCAGGAATATGAAGACTATGAATGGCAGGCGTCATACTTAGCCGGGGCCTTGCTGATGCCTTTGATAGCTGTCGAGCAGTTCCTTGCCGGGGTAAAGTCTGTGTGTGCAACGATCGTTGAGGATAAAGAAATTTGCATTGACAGGGAATTCGAAATCCAAGGAAGTAGTTATACAATTCTGCCTTATTTGATGAACCTTTTTGATGTTTCCAAGAGCGCAATCGAGACGCGGCTGGGTTGTTTGGGGTATAAACTGCGATTTTCCAGTGAAGAATCATTTACAGGATCTAAGGCTGTATCCCTTTTGACAAAATAATTATCAAAAAATGTTGATTTTTCATTCTATCTGTGGTATGCTTGGGTTATCAAATTCAAGGAGAACAAGAATGAGTGGAAAACCAACATTGAAACCCGGAATGACGGCACCGAAGTCAGGGCAGTACGAAGCCATTGGTCCCAAGGGTGGGAAAACGAATCATGAAGTGACTGTGGTCAAAGGTGAGCCCCTGCCTCCGACGACAAAGCCAGGTATGAAGTATGTCCTGACAGATGCGACGAAGAACAAGAGCGGGAAAGGATAGTTCTTCATAGAGGGAGTCGTTATAGGTGACTTTAACGCCTCCTTCTTGTAAAATCATAAAGCGGAGGTTCCTTTGAATAAAGTAGTAAGTGAAGACCACTGCCCAAATTGCCATAAACGATTCAATTCAATAGTTGGCTCAGAACTTAAATGTGATAATTGCGAGGAAAAATTTGCTGCCGGCGAAGCTTTGAAAGAAAATGTGATTCCTAAAAAAGCAGCAGGCAAAAAGCTTTATCAAGACAAAAAATTAATCTGGCATGGCAGTAAGAAATGTACATTCTTCAAAAAGGAAGTTGCTGAAAATGAATTTACCTTCAAAGATGAATTCATTGGGAAATTGTGCGACTGCGCCCTTGATTAGTTCTTTTTTCGATAATTTTCTTTATCATGCATTGCATTAACTGCCAGAAAGGAGCCCCATGCCCACCCTCCAATTCAAAGGCAAAAACATCATCTGGAATCACCACCTGGCGATTCCGTATCACACTCTGGACGATGTGCAGAAGCTGGATTTTCGGGCAGACCAGGGTGAAGGCAATCTGATCATTGAAGGGGACAACCTCCTGGCTCTGAAAGCCCTGCTTCCGCAGTATGCCGGAAAAATCAAGTGCGTTTACATTGATCCGCCGTACAATACCGGCAATGAGGGCTGGGTTTATAACGACAATGTCAACAGCCCATTGCTGAAGGACTGGCTGGGAAAAGAAGTCGGTAAGGATGACCTTACCAGGCACGATAAATGGCTGTGCATGATTATACCCCGATTGAAACTGCTGCGTGATCTTCTGTCTGATGACGGGGCGATTTTTATTTCGATAGATGACAATGAGCAGCACTCTTTACGGCTGATCATGGATGAAGTGTTCGGACACGAGAACTTTATTGCGAATGTTCTTTGGCAGAAAAGGACTTCTCCCGACAGCCGCAAGCTTCTTGGCGACGCTCATGAGTTTATCGTGTGCTATGCAAAAAACAGTGAGATATTTGCTTATTTAATGAACAAACTCGCACTAAACGAAGAGCACAAGAATAATTTTAAAAATCCGGATAATGATCCCAAAGGACCTTGGGTTTCTACAGATTTTACTGCTCAAGGTTACAGACCCAATCAGATGTATACGATTAAAACTCCTTCCGGAAAGACTTTCAAGCCACCGGAAGGCCGATGCTGGGTGCAGATCGAAACAGTTTACCAGCGTCTTGTTGCTGAAGGCAGAATGTGGTTTGGCAATGACGGGAATGGTATCCCGCGCAGGAAAACATATCTTAATGAATGTAGCGGGAGCGTTCCATGGACCTGGTGGTCAAACAAAGAAGTAGGCCATAATCAGGAAGCCAAGAAGGAGATTATAGACATATTCGAATCAGCAACTGCTTTTGAAACTCCAAAACCAACACGGTTGATAAAAAGAATAATTGAAATTGCATCCTCTGAAGACTCAATAATCCTCGACTCCTTTGCCGGTTCAGGCACTACCATGCACGCAGTGATGGACCTGAATAAAGAAGACGGCGGGAACCGCAAGTGCATCATGATCCAGATGACAGAAGCCACTAAAGCAGACCCGAAGAAGAACATCTGCAAGGACATCACGCGGGAACGCGTCAAGCGCGCTATTGAAAAAAACGGTTACCAGTCCGGTTTCAAGTACCTGAAAGTCGGCATTCCCATTGACGCTGAAAGCCTGCTTTCCGGCAATCTGCCCACATACAGGCAATTCGCCAAGTATGTGTATTATCTTTGCACAGGCGAAATCATAGCCGATGAAAAGAAGATCGATGAAAAAACCTATTTTGTCGGGACATTCAAAAAAAACGCCGTCTATCTTGTTTATACTCAGGACTTCGATCAACTGACCAGGCTGGCTCTCAATCTCGACATCGCTGAAAAAGTTACTAAAAAGCACAAAGGCCAGAAATGCATTGTGTATGCCCCGGCCTGCTTCCTTGAAGAAGAATACCTGAATGAAAACAACATCGAATTTGTCGGCATTCCTTATAATCTTTTCAACAAGAACGGGCAGTAAACCATGTTCCTGAAAAATTATCAGGTCAAGACTGTCAATGCTCTCAAGCAGTTCTATCAAACCGCCGGATCGACCAGAACCAGCTTTGACATTGCCCGCAAACAACTGCCTGAAACCATGCGCCATACTCTTAACTGGGTTGATACTGTTTTCCTGAACATCGGAAAAGAGTATAAGGACAAATGTAAAAACGGGATGAATGAGTATTATCCGCGGATTATCCTGAA
>JAQTRI010000212.1 GCA_028711905.1 Candidatus Wallbacteria bacterium
TTTCGCGAGAAAGAACACTCCGCCAAGAGTGAATCTTTGACCAGGGATGGCTGCCGCGTTCTGATCAGCGCCAATATCGAACGAGAAGATGAAGCTGTTATGGCAAGAGACTGTGGGGCTCAAGGTATCGGTCTCTACCGGACAGAGTATCTGTTCGCCGAGTATCAGCATCTGCCGTCTGAAGAAGAACAGTATGACAGCTACAGGAAGGTTCTCAAGGCCTTTGATGGTGAGGCAACAATCATCAGGACCTTTGATCTTGGAGGGGACAAGCAGTTTTTCCGGTTTCGTAAAATTGAGGAAGAAAATCCTTTTCTTGGCTTTCGCGGAATCCGGATCAGCCTGCGCCACGAGCAGCTGTTCCGTACTCAGCTGCGTGCTTTGTACAGAGCCTCCGTTTTCGGCAATCTTCATGTCCTTTTCCCGATGATCAATTCCTGTGAAGAAATCCAGCGCATTCTCGACATAATCGGCGAGGTCAAGGATCAGCTCCGGCAGGAGCGGATGAAGTATTCCGACCATGTGAAACTCGGAGTGCTGATTGAAACCCCGGCATCGTCCTTTCTGATCGATGATTTTTCCAGGCAGGTCGATTTTTTCAGTATCGGTACCAATGATCTGCTGCAGTTCATACTTGCTGTCGACAGGAACAATCCTTACATTTCCGATTCGTATAATGTGTTTCATCCGGCAATTTTTCGCAGTATCAGCAAGATTGTTGATCGTGTGCACCAGAACGGTCGCTGGGTATCAATCTGTGGCGAAATGGCTTCGAACCCGCTGGTCACTCCGGTCCTGCTCGGCTTTGGAATCACCAGGCTTTCACTAAGCCCCCCCCTGATTCCAAGAATCAAGAAGGTGATCCGCGGAATGAATCTTTCCGGGGCCCGTATTCTTGCCGATAAGATTATGAGACTGAGCAAATCCGATGAGATCAGGAAACTGCTTGAGGATTTCCAGCGGAAATGCATAATAGACCGGGAGGTTGCAGATGAAGTGCCCCCATTGCGGTGCTGATAATACTGAGCAAAACAAGTTCTGCATCGAATGCGGCGCCGGGCTCTCCGAGTCCCAGGATGAGTTCGACCTTTCAGCATTAAAGGAAAAAGTGCAGAGCGATCACGGTTCGAAATCAGGCAAGGGGGCAAAACCAGGTAATATGCTCAAGGATGATGAGGATCTCTTTGATCTGGATCTGGATAGCGGCAAGGGTAAGGCTCAGCAACCTACAGGCAGGGAAGAAGACGATATTTTTCGCGAACTTGGGCTGGTGGACAGCGGGGAAATGAGTTCAGCAGGATCCGGAAAGGACACGAGTTCGGATATCTCGATACAATCCAGTTTTCTGGAGAGTAATGATGACATTTTCAGCGAAATTGCCGGAGTCAGCACTGCTTCCGGTAAGGTGCTCGCTGCCTTAGCTGCAGAGGAAAAGTCAGGTGGAAAAAAAGGTGCTGCTAAACCATCGGCAAAGGATGACGGAGAGGATCTTTTTCAGGAACTTGATCTCACGGCACCTGACCTTGCGCCATCAATCTCTGCTAAGAGTAAAGATCGGGGAGAAAAATCACGATCCGAAGGCCTTCTTGATTTGACACTTTCCAGTGATGATGTGAAAGAGGGCCGTGAATCCGGAAAGCTCTCAGGGGGCCTTGACGCGCTTTTTGACAGTGGGGAAAAGGTTGTGCCTCCGATCCAGGAAGAAGAAGAAAGTTACGAGGATCTCCTGCCACCCAGGATTGGCGGGGAAGAACCATTCGCAGCTCAAGCAAATTCCGCTGATCCGTTCAAGCCTGAACCGGCAGAAGCTGTGGTTGGGGAGTTTTCCATTGACGATAGCACCGGGGCTGAAGGTGATTCTCAGGACTACAGCGAACTGCTGCCGCCGCTGAAACAGGAAGATGTTGCTGCTGAAGAGCCTCCCAAATTCGATCTCAACTTTGATGAAAGCGAATTTTCGTCCGACGGGGAAGAGAAATCATCTTTTGATCTCGATTTTTCAGGGGAAGAATCGGGTGCGGCCGACAGTTTCAATATTGATGACAGTATTGCCGAACAGCCGTTTGAGGAAGAAACGGTTTCAGCTGTAGAACAGGGAGGCCTTGGCATTGAGGAAGAAACATTCTTCAGTGATGATGAATTGAAGGAGCCTGCGATCACTCAGAAACAGTTCAAATCCGGGGAAATCCGTGAAATTGCTCAGAAACAGACGGTGGTCATGGAGATTGAAGAGATCGCTGAAATCGAACCCATGGAAGAAGAGGTTCGGACGGAAGAAACAATAAAAAATATCGCAGTTGAAGAATTCGTTGAGTCAGCGCATGAACGGGCAATAGAGATAGTGAAGGATGAACTGTCTCAGGAAGATGAGATTTCTGAACAGCAGCCGAAATCAAAATCAAAGCAGGCGGTGCCTGTCCTTGAGAGAGTAAGAAGGCGCATGCAATCCGAGGATGAATCCATTGACGATGATTCTCTGAATGAAGATGATCTCTATGAGGTTCACGAGGAAGACCCGGCCAAGGTCATTGATGAGCTTTTGTTCAGGCTTAAGCAGGATATCTCGGACGATGAAAAGTACGCCATTGTGCAGGAACTCGGGCAGAGAAAAGCTGACAAGGCTGTTGAATCACTGGCAGAGCTGCTCCGCACAGCGGGGAATGACATCCGCGAAGCTGCGATCGAGGCTCTGGGAAGCATCGGGTGCGAACTGGCCACTGATCCATTGATCAAGATGCTGGTTCAGGAAAGCAATGAAGACCTGTGTTACATCATTATCAAGGCTTTGGGGAAAATCGGCAGCCTGCAGGCGGTCGAGCCTTTGATTATGGCCCTGAACAATGAAAATGATGATCTCGTGTACATTGCCGCTGAAGCCCTTGGAAAAATCGGGGATGAACGCGCCATTGATTCTCTTATAGAGCTTCTGGGCGAAGAATCGAATGATCTGCGGTTCATTGCCGCCAAATCCCTTGGCTGTATTGGCGGTGCAAACACCATTCCTGCGCTCAGCAAACTCGGTGATGATCCGGCCGATGAGGTACGCGGAGCAGTCTGTGAAGCTCTGGGCAGGCTCAAAGCCGGTTCAGCGCTTGATATGCTCGTTGATCAGCTGGGTGACCGCAGTGATGAAGTCAGACTGATGGCAGTGCGTGCACTTGGGGAGATCGGCAAGCGCGAAGTGGTTAATTCAATTTCGCTGCAGTTGAAGGACCTTAATGAAAAGATCAGGCGTGAGGCGGCTGTTGCTCTCGGAAAGATTCGTGACCCGTTCGCCTGTGAATCGCTGATTGAGGCATTATCTGATGTTCAGGAAGATGTCAGGCTGGCTGCTATTGAGGCTCTGGGAGAGCTGAAAACACCCAGGGCAGTCACACCCCTTCTGAAACTTTTGAAGGAAAGCGTACCGGATGAACTGAAGTATAAAGCCATTATAGCTCTTGGTGAAATAGGCGATGAGGAAGCCACGGAGACTGTGATCCGCTATCTTGACGACAAGGATGAAAGATTACGGGAACAGTCTGTTATTGCACTCGGCAAAATCGGCAACCGCTTTGCTATGGAAGCTCTTCTGGAAGTGATCGATGATGCCAATGACGAGGTGCGTAAGCAGTCGGTGATATCTCTCGGACACATTCTCAATGACGCGGCTGTCCCTCACCTGATTCGCAAGCTTTCCGATGAGAACGCAGAAGTGTCCGAAGAAGCGGTGAACGGGTTGATCAAGTATCGTGAAACCGCAACAACACAATTGATCGAGGCGATGCGGACCGGCAGCGAAGACATACAGCGGAAAGTTATCCGCATTTTTAATCATACCGGCGACATCAGGGCCATTATGCCGCTAATCACTCTCTCGGACCGCAGTGGAGCGAAGATGAAGGGGCTGTTGATCGATTCTCTGCTGGCAATTGATAGCGCGATCATGCAGAGCCGCAGAATGATTCTGGTGCTGCGGGAATCCTATGCCTGGCTGAGATACAGCATTGCCTGCTGCCTGATCCGCGAAAACGACCGGCGCGCCTCTGATCTTCTGGTTTCAATCCTGAAAGACACTATCCGCAAGGATGATCTTGATGAGCTTAAGGGACTCGATGATGAGTATATTTACAGCAGTGTAGCCAATGTTCTTCTCGGTCTGCAGCGGAATGTGGCTCAGCAGCTGGGCCGGTTCGGTGACGAATCTGCAGTTGACCAGCTGATCGGCGTTTTGAGTGAAGATGAGCCGCTGGCCAAGGAATGGGCTGTATTTGCGCTCGGTGAACTCGGCAACACCAAGGCCATCGAAGTGCTGGTGGGTTTGCTTAAGCATCAGACTCCGGGACTTGATTACAAGACCGTTTCCAGCTCATTGGTCAAAATCGGAGAACAGAAGATTGTACGCATTCTCCTCGAAGAATTGACCATTGCTGACGATGAAGCCCGCGAAAGACTGATTTACACACTCGGCGAATTCAAGGATGTCCGCGCCATTGAGCCTTTAGTCAAAACTCTGAAGGATTCGGACGAAGCGCTGAGAAGAGCCGCGGTCGAAGCGCTCGGCAAGATCGGGTCTTCCCTCGCAGTGGAGCCGATTGTCAAGGTGCTGCGCGATTCCAATGAACAGGTCAGGAAAACCATTATTGAAACACTGGGAGCATTGCGTGACCCGCGCGCTGTCGAGCCTCTCACTGATACACTAAAGGACCCTGACGAGGCTATCCGCATTAAGACCATCGAAGCTTTGGGCAATATCGAGGATCATCGTGTTGTTCCCATTATTCTCAAGTGCATCAATGATCAGGATGAAGCAGTAAGGGCCCGTGTGGCCGCGACACTTGGGTTGAAAAAAGACCCGCGCGCCTTAGACAGCCTCTTCCGTCTGCTGGAAGACGAAAGCAACAAGGTGCGTGAAGAAACCGTGGAAGCGCTCGGGCGTATCGGTGATTCCGCCGCGGTACTGCCGTTTATTCGTTTCTACGGGCGTGAAAGTATGTGGATCAGAAACAAGATATTCGAGGCCATCCGTAATTTTGGTGAGCAGGCCATTACCATCCTGGTTAAATCGCTGAAGCACGAGGAAGAAACAGTCAGGAACAACGCAACTGAAATTCTTTCTTCGCTCGGAACTCTGCAGCTGGAGAGAAACCTGATTAAGAAGCTTTCTGACCGCAACAGTTATATGAGAGAGCATACAGCCAGAGTCTTAGGCAATCTTGGAGGCGCAGATTCCTGCATGCCGCTCGTCAATCTTCTTTCAGACAGGAGCAGAAATGTGCGCAAGGCGGTCTGTATCGCTCTTGGTCAGATCAGTGATGTACGGGCTATCCTGCCGCTCAAGGAAACGCTGCGCGATGAGGCTAAGGAAGTGCGGGCAGCGGCCAAGCAGGCACTGGACCGGATTTATGAGAAGAACAAACTGTAACGGGAGAAAACCGGATACATGGACAATGGCTGGATCGTTTCAATTCCTGATGTGATGATGGGGAAACCTGTAATCACCGGGACGCGGATTACAGTGGAACTGGTTCTGGAGAGGCTGGCTGCCGGCGAAAGCATAGAGCAGCTCATTGAAGCTTACCCGAAGCTTTCGAGGGATGCGATTCAGGCGGCATTGTCCTTTGCCGCTGAAGCTCTCAGGGCTGATGTGGTTTATCCTGTGCCGGGGAAAACCGGGTGAAACTGGTTGCCGATGAGAATATCGACAAGCCGATAATCGAAAGCCTAAGGGCAAAAGGCTTTATCATTTCAAACACCGGAATTCGCAAGGTCACAAGTCGTTAAAAAAAACATTGACTCGCATACCGGCTTTATAGGATACTTACGAGGTGCCCCGCAAAAGGTTGAAAAATACCGGGGGCAGCCGGGCCGACAGCCGGTGGAAGATAACGAATGGTACAATGGGCGGTCGGCGGTCGAAAAAAATATCTTGACATCGAAAATCGTATAGTTTACTATCATCCGTACCGACCGAATAATGAAATACTTTTCGGCGGGATGAAAATCGGATTCCGGTGTTTGAAAATTGGTTTTGTGTCACGCTGAGTGCGGACAATACCTAAAATGATTCGGAATGAGTGATCAGCGATCTTTAATTAGAGTAAGATCAACTCAACATATTGAATGGAGAGTTTGATCCTGGCTCAGGATGAACGCTGGCGGCGTGCTTAATACATGCAAGTCGTACGATCTTATCGGCGGTTCTTTCGGGAATTGCTGATGAGAGAGTGGCGCACGGGTGAGAAACACGTGGAAAACCTGCCTTAAGGACCGGGACAACTGCTCGAAAGGGCTGCTAATACCGGATAAGCTCACGGATCGCATGGTCTGTGAGAAAAGATGGTGCAAGCTATCACCTTAAGATGGTTCCGCGGCCCATTAGCTAGTTGGTGAGGTAACGGCCCACCAAGGCAACGATGGGTAGCCGGCTTGAGAGGGCGACCGGCCACACTGGAACTGAGACACGGTCCAGACTCCTACGGGAGGCAGCAGTAGGGAATTTTGGGCAATGGGCGAAAGCCTGACCCAGCGACGC
>JAQTRI010000213.1 GCA_028711905.1 Candidatus Wallbacteria bacterium
GCTTATGATGAAAGCATTGCTGAATTCGGGACTGTAGCCGGGGATCAGTCCATTCTGTACCCGTACAGAATCAGCGCCTTAGAGCAGATCGCTGTCTGCGGCATCCGGACCGCCAGGATCTACCGCTATGTCACGCCTGACGCCAAAAAGCACGCTGATTACTGCAACGATGCCATAAAAGCCCTGCAGCAGATCATTGACAACTGGCCGGACCAGGTGTACCGCTGCCTGACTGCGAAGTTTAGAATCGGTGAGGCCTACTGGGAGCTGGGTGCCTACACAGAGTCCATAGCCGTTCTGGACGAAGTGCTCAACAATGCTCAGGCCAGTTCTTATCACAAGGGCTGGAGCAATTATTTCAAAGGAATGTGCCATTACGACATGGGCGACTATGCCGCAGCCGACACCTGCTTTGCCGAAGTGGAACAGATATGGGGCAGCGCGTATCAGGCCGGGTATGCCAGAGGCAGGTGTTATTATCAACTGGAAAAGTATGAGGATGCGATCAATGCCTTGCAGAAGGTTACCACTGTCAATGTCTACCCGATTGACGATCTGATGCAGGCTGAGGCGTTCCTGTTTCTTGGGTTGAGCCGGGAAAAACAGGAACAGTATCCGGAGGCATTTCTGGAATTCACGCGCCTGATTCTGCGCAGCGAGGATAAAAAGCGCTTTGCAGGATTCGTTTCCAGTGCTGAGAAGGGGATCAAACGCGTTTTGAAGCTGGAGATCGACCGTCAGGTGCGGCTGGACTATGACAATGATCAGGCAGTCATCGATCTGAGCGTTAGGCCTGTATACCGGGACGGTAATCCTTTCGAGATTCTTGATCAGACGCGAACATATGTGTGGCGTGCTTTGGAAGACGGGGGTGTTTCAGTCTTGCCTTCCGATGCAACAGCCAAAGTCACCTGCGACATTGCCACCTTTTCCGGCTTAGCCATGGAAGCCAAACTCAAATTCAACCTCGCAGCCTGGACCGGCAGGTATGACCATTTTGTTGAAATTACTTCTGCCGAAGCTGTGGGATATCTGGAAAACATCGAAGTAGTCGACAAAGATTACTTCATCTATGATGTCGCAGGATATCAGGAAGGGAAAAACATACTGTACCCCTGCCCGCCGTCTCAAACCGAAGAGTACAGCCCGAAAAAAGGCGAACCCTTGGCTTACAAAGTCAACGGGCAATGCCGGGTACGGTTCAATTTTCGGCCGAATCCGGAATACACTACTTGTAATGTTTCTTATGAAGTGAAGAAAGGCAACAGACTTGTCAAAAGAGGCGATGGAGATGTCACGCTGAACCCGGTCAGTTCCGTCACCCATGTTCAGGAGATTTCCACTCCCGATAAAATCGGATTGCACACCCTGTCGCTGAAGCTTACATACTCAGGCACGCCGGATAAAAGGCTGCGCATGATTCAGGCGGAGACACAGCATGAGTTTTTCATTCTTTATGAGAATCCGAAGTATCCGAGCGGCGACTCTCCCTGGGATTTACGCTACAATCTGAAAAAGGAACAGTTTGTCAAGAAAAACATCAGATGTTCCTGCATCTGGGCTGAGGAAGCCGGTCTCAGTGCTTTTGAAATCGCAGACAAAGTGCATCAAAAGTTGGTGAAAATTCCTTTCGATGAAGTCTCGATCAATTGGTATCCCTTGTTAAGAGACTCTTTCCCGTGGAGCTTAGTAAGTGATGATGCGGGAACTTTTAAAAAAATGACTTGCCTTGTTTCTGCTTGTTTAATGACTCAAGCCCTGAATGTTCTTGGCGTTGAAGACACGCATGTCAGGTTCATGGGGGCGCAAGTTGACGGCAATGGTTACAGGCAACCTGAAATCACATCTGAAATCAAGATCGCGAATTCTTCCTTGCCTGAACTGATCGGCACAACCCGCACCTGCCAGATCTGGATCACCCTCAATCGGGAAGGAGATGAAAGCAGGCCTTTTAACTGGGACGCGGTCTGCTGTGTTGAAGGGAAAGGTGCTGACGGAAAAGACACAGACAGGTGCTACAACATTGCCCTGAATGATGAAACCATTAAAGGATCGTATAAAGATCTGATCAACCCTGCAGTTATACGAAAAGCCTTGATCCGGCGGTATGTCTGGGTCTGGAATGGTCCTGGTTACAGTGACTTCTATGAAGTACAACCTGAAGACGCTTCCAAACGCAATGCCTTTGTTTACTGGTATGAGACCTGTTATGCACCTGCTCGTCCACGGCAATAGGCGGCTACATGTACAAATTCGCCTATGTCGTTTTAATTACGATTATCTGTATTGCCTTGTATTACAGGTCTTTCAATCTGGATATTTACTATGATATTGAATGTTGCAGTAATGGAAGTAATCTTGGATTTGAGCTGAGTGTCGGAAACCTTGATGACCATGATTATTACAAAAAAAATCCTCCCTGGGATGCGAACGGAAAAATCGATTGCCGTAGACTTGTAATGGTAGATTCACGAATACGCTGTGAAAGATGTTTGAAAGGAGGTGTTTATTTTGTCGATTTGAAGCATTTACAATCAAGTGGTGAATACATTGTTTCTTGCTCTATTCATGGTCAATCAACAGGGGGTGAACGCTCAAAAAATATGTTTGCCAACAAATGGTTCGTACCAGATGTGACTATTGCCTTCCTGCGAAAAGGTAAGATGTATGAGAAAATCGCTTGGGTAGCCGTGACTTGTATCGTAGTGCTGGCTTTGTTACAGGTCTGGACTCATTGTACAAGAAGGAAAGAGGCAGGCGCAGATAACAGTGATAAACAGGGCTCGAACAAATGAGGAAGAACATCGGCTATATCGAAGATCTCGTTTCCGGTCCATATGAAACAATAAACAAACCGGGTATCGATAAGTTGATCAAGAGGTATGTCTGGTACAATAAAAAGGAAGATCAGATTTATTCGACTCATCCGGATCCAAAGCATTCTGCATATGGTATAAACCCTTATAATTATTGGCTAACATTGAAGCCTGGGGATTAATGCCAAAGATCAAACATCTTTTTGTGTCAGCCTGTTTCTTGTTGGCAATGTTTTGTTATTTAGTGCAAGCGAATAAATCAGATTCGTTTAAAAATGTTTATAACAACTTCCTTTGCCAAGCCAATGTTAGATACCTTGAATCCGTTATAGAATTTGAATTGATGGGAAACGATGGTGCAATTGAAAAGGTCAAATGGATCGCTAATGATCGATCAATCTTGCCGGGTATACGGGTAGGGAATCATACAAATAAGATATACTGTCCCTCAGGTGGTACTTACAAACTCGATCAGGATTATCATGTTTACTGTACAACTCACGGCTTCCTTAAAAAAAATATTATGACTCACAATGAAATAGAGAAAATAAAAAAAAATATCCTTTACTATGAATTTGCATCAAGGTTATTTTTTGCGTTAAGCATTGCATTCATTGCCATCGATTTGAAACGAAAATTCAGGTAGATACGGGGACATCTCACTCATCTCTTGACATGCCGCAGGCATCGCGATAGAAAATCACCCTATCCAGAATTGCCCACATTGTCGTACCAGGTTTCCCGCATCATGTCATCCATCGTGAAACTCGCAGATTTTCTGATCAACGAGGCTCAACTGCCGGATTCAAAAGCGGAAACCCCGTCATGCGCTGAGCAGTGCCGCAATTGCGGCGTGGGCTGCGGCGGTTGTTTATAGAATCAATGTTTCATTTCCCTTAATCGTTCCTGCAGCATCATGCCTGTCATACTGCGACCAGACATGATCTTACCGGCAATCGACGGGTCGGAAGCGCAATCATCGGCAATCGAATCAATGAGCGCTTCAACCGCGCCATTCAGACGGCCCAGCTGTTCACTGCCGGGATGCTGTTCTCCGATCCAGCACAGATGAGCGGCTTTCTGGGCCGTATCAGGCAGAAGCCAGTCTAAGCATGAGTTCAGAAATGCACGCCTGTCTGCCTCGCTTCCGATCCCCTCAAAACCAAAGCCCAGATAAATGACCTTGTATGCTCCACTGAAAAGAACTGCTGCGCCCTTGCCCGCTTCAGACACATCCCTTGTCAGGGGTATCTCGCTGATTTTGCTTCCATTATAAGACGAAGCAGCGAATTCCGTGCCGCGACCGGTCTCATAAGTCAGAAATAACTGTCCATCGCCTGAGGCATCGATTACATCCGGATAGCGCTGATTTCCTGCTCCATCCCCGCCTGTAATGGCAAAAGCCAGGCTCTGATCACCGAGCGCGCCCCTGACTGCGCTGCTTCCTGCATTGTCGTCCTTATATGCAGAATGCAGGTATTTTGAGTAAAATACCGAATCCTTGATGTCATATCCGATATCCTGCCCGGTCAGAAGCAGGCTGCCGCCATTATCGAGGTATTGGGTGAGTGCGGCCTGCTCGGCATCAGTGAGAGAAGCGGAAGAGTCATCGCCGGTCAGCCAGATGACCTGGGTATAACCCTTAAGCCGATCAGCAGCTGGAGAGCCGCTTTTCTTGACATCATGCACCTCATATCCGAGTTTGAGCGTATCCAGACCGGAGATGAGAAAGCGTTCATAGTTCCTGCCATTGTCATCATCGACCACCAGCCTGTTGTAACGCTCGATCCTGAAGTTATGCACCCCGGTCTCAGGGTGCCTGATCGAATTATTGAGTAGAATATAGTATTCCAGCGCTACCCCGAAGTCGTGGCCGGGTATTTCGGCCTCGAACTCACTGTCAGACATCTTATTGAATCGCACACTGCTGTATGACATCCCGCCTGCCTTCTTATAGTACAGCATAAAATCCTGCACGCCGAACCCGGGGTTGTGCGCCAGATCCAGGCTTGCTTTCACCCTGTACGGACCATGATTGTCAGTGGTGGAACCCACAGGTTCATGTTTCAGCACAGACCAGAGATTGCCCGCCCTTCCAGCCAGATACAGGGCTGATGCGACATTCTTGGCGCAGATTCCATCGACTTCGCTTTCAGCCGGAACAAAACTGTTGCCCAGTTCAAAGGTAAAGGCCAAACATTTGATGTCAGTATACAGCCAGTCATCCGACTCGCCTCCGGCAGGATAGAGATCTGAACTCTGTATAGCCTCAAAACCGTTGAGCGCGGCCATTCCCTCAGCCAGGTCTTTCAGCAGCTCAAAGTCAGGCGCTTGAATACTTCCGGTATAGCTCCATGGATAAAGAATCTGATTGCCGTGACTGTGGTATGAAATGGAAACCGAGAATTTTTCACGCCTGGCAAAATCGCGGATCGCACAGTTTTCCGGCTCTGAGAAGATCTGCGGACCCTTGTATGTGTCGCTCCAGGTCGAGGCAGATGCCCCGACACCCCATCCGTACCCGTAGTTGCGGTTCGGGTCAATACCAAAGCTGCCGTCCTTGTTGTCGCGACGGTTCTTGCGCCAGTCCGAAGTGTTCTGGGAATAGTGAAGACCGTCCGGATTCTGTATCGGAACTATCCAGAATTCTCGCTCATTAACCAGAGAAGTGATTTTGCTGTCTGAGCCGTACCCTTTCAGCAGGCGGTCGATAAAAGCCATGGGGACCTCGACTGAGATCCACTCTCTGGCGTGATGCGCTCCCATAAGCAGCATGGCAGGTTCGCTTTCGTCCTGACCGGGGTTATCGCTGATCTTGAGAGCGAAAATGTCTTTGCCGTTGCAGCTTTTGCCGATGGTTTCAAGCTTAGTGATTGATGCGTATCGGCTGGCGTAGTCCGACAGCTCCTGCTGTACTTCTTCGTATGTGTGATAACGGTTGGCAGCGGCGATTCTGGACCTCCAAGGGCTGAACACATCCTCAACATCCTCGTAAAGCACGCTGTATTCAATGCCTTTCTGCTCCAGCCAGGAAATCCCCGAACTGTCCACAATGGCGGTCAGGTAGCCGCGTCCGGCCTTGGTAATGTCAAAATGATCCGGATTCAAGATCCCGGCTATGCGACTCCCGCCTGGAATGGTTACCACGGATTTACCTGCTGCTGTAGAAAATGCTGAGAAAAGAACCAGAAAAATCGCAAGAATTTTCATACTTCCCCCGATTCCCGAAATACTGGATGCAATACAAGCGCATTTCTAATGCTGAAACTTGAGCAATTATAACGCTACAACGGGGAAAATGCAAGGTTGCCGGTAAAGAGAATGACCTGTTGCTCGAGCACCAGGTTATTCTTCCACTGGTGTCACCATCTGAATGACAATCTCTAAGTGCCCTCTCAGGCGTGACCCCTCATCAAGGGATTTTTTCAAGCTTTCCAGCACTGGAGACAGTTTTTCGTACTGTACCCTGGGGAACAGATCAAAGATTTCCTTCTTGATTGTATCATCGCCGCACACCTCAATGATCTGCAGCAATTCCCGCACAGTCCGCTCTTCCATGTAGACCAGGATCAGTCGTTGGGCGATTGCCCGCACAGTATTGCTTTCGTCCCTGAGAGCCATGAGCAGTGTATTGACAGCCCATGGTTCGTATATACTTTCCAGAGATTCGAC
>JAQTRI010000214.1 GCA_028711905.1 Candidatus Wallbacteria bacterium
GGAGGCCATGTCCAGCGCCAGCCCGGAAAGCATTAAAAACATCAGGAACAGCACCAGGCTTTTCCGGTCGAAGAAATAGGTCAGAAATGCGCGGAAATGGCTCTTCTTCACTTCAGTTTTTTTGCTCCACACCGGCCTTTTTTTTCTCGTAATGGGCTTCCAGATATTGCCTGAGGAACTTTTTGTACTTGATGCAGGAGTCGAAGCAGGTACCCTCGTATTTGTTTTTGAGACGGATATATGCGCAACCGCCTGCGCAGATGGGCAGGAAGAAGCATTTCTGGCACTTTTCATCGCTGAAAGCGTCGGTGCCGACGAGATAACGGGCCAGAAGCTGCATGTTCCACTTGACGCCCTTGTAAACAGTGCCGACCGCCTTTTCTTTGTTGCCGACATCGTTCCAGCACTTGTACAGTTCGCCCTCAGGTCCCACAACATAGCTGTTGAAGGTATTGGCCTGGCAGCTATATGGGTTTAGAGACGGATATAGGCTGACGGAATCCAAGCCGTGCTTCTGGCAGCATTCCAATTCGAACCTGGCCTCGTCTTCCTTGTTGAAGCAAGTGCTTTCTACTGATGCGCAGGCCCCATGGGTGTCGGTCACGATCCCCGGGTATATGTGCATACGGTCATTGGGATGGAATCTTTCCCGCAGCAGCGACACGATCTGCGGGTAATATTCCTTCGTGCTGTTGTCCACATTGACCCTGATACTGATACGCCCCTTCCAGGTCGACGACATCAGCGAATCAAGATTTTTCATGATGACACGGAAGCTGTCGTCGCGTTCCACATGCCTGCGCCTCTGATTGTGGATCTCTTCAGGCCCATCGATTGTGACCTGGATGTGATTGATTTTCAGTTCGTCCAGCCTGCTGATCACGGTATCATCGAGCAGGTATCCATTGGTGACCATGCCTGCTGAGTAATCCGCATCCAGCTGCAGAAATCGCGCTGTCAGCCTGACAATGCGGTCGAAGGCCAGCAGTGGCTCGCCCCCGTACCAGGTGACTGAAACGCTTCTGGCCCGTGAATCTTTGACGAATTCGGCAAGCCTTTCCTCGGTTCCGTCCGTCATGTAGACCTGCGGTCTCTTTTCATAGCAGTAGGGGCAGCAGAAATTGCAGTCAGTGGTCGGGGCGATGGTTAGACCAAG
The DNA here is from genome assembly GCA_028711905.1 of Candidatus Wallbacteria bacterium. Classification (GTDB taxonomy): domain Bacteria; phylum Muiribacteriota; class JAQTZZ01; order JAQTZZ01; family JAQTZZ01; genus JAQTRI01. The sequence continues at coordinate 1,157 of JAQTRI010000214.1, forward strand.
GTGGTTTCTGCCGGACCTTGCCGATGCAGTAAGCAGTTTCAGCTCCACCAGTTCGTCTTCGCTGTCTTCGATGAGGATCCTGCCTTCTTTGAGCATGGAAAGCATACGCTGGTCTTTTTCGGTTTCGAATCTGCAGGCATCGGGATTTTCTCTGATCCTTACAAGCTTTTCATAAGACTCCCGGTCAAGTTCGGCAAAGGCGTTGGTCCTGCTGTTGTAAAGAAGCGGGCCGTGCTTTTCCGACTCGAACATGAAATTGAATCTTGACCACTTCATTTGTCCTCCACGCAGGTTATCTGTATTCTAACATGCTTTTCTTTTCTTCGAAAAAGGGGGAGTTTGATCCCTCCCCCTTTTATGCCGTTACATACTGCCGAGCACAGGCCCCGCTAACCGATAGCCACCGCGTTGCATGAGCAATGATTGCCGTCGCACTTGTTGCAGATGCGGTACCAGCAGTTCCTGACGATCTGGCCGTTCGATTCATTGTTCACTTCACAGATTTCCGGTTTTTCGATCCACTTCATTTTTGCCTCCTGATACTTGTTGTTGACCTGCAAGGTCAATTTTTACGAATCTCACCTTTTCCGAATTTCACCAGCCCAGTTTGACTGCATTGCACTTGCAATTGTTGCTGCTGCAGAGGTCATTGCACCTGGTGCACTTGACGGAGCAGTCTCCGGAGCCGTCTCCTGTTTCAAGGATTTCGGGTTTTTCGATCCATTTCACGAGAGCCTCCTTGGCCCGTCACCCTAATTTAACGGTGTTGCACTTGCAGTGATTGCCGTCGCACTTGTTACAGATGCGGTACCAGCAGTTCCTGACGATCTGGCCGTTCGATTCATTGTTCACTTCACAGATTTCCGGTTTTTCGATCCAGTTCATTGTTTCCTCCTGTCGGTCAGATTCTCAGCCCCCGGCATGAACAGTGGTTATCTTTGCATTTGTGGCAGTAATCGATCGGGCACCACCTGTCTGCCGGCTCATTCAGTTCTTCAGCTGTCTGGGGTTTTTCGATCCAGTTCATACTGCGGCCTCCGGTGATTGATTATCCGCCCTTGTTGCAGCAGTCGTTGGTGTCGCATCCTCTACAGTTGCAGGTGTCAATCCAGCAGGAGGCATATCCGTCGGCAGGCCTCGGACTTTCGGGTTTCCTGGTTTCCGGTTTTTCAATCCACTTCATGATTTTCCTCCTAAGACTTGTTGCAGCAGTCATTGGTCTTGCAGCCGTCGCAGTTGCAAGTGTCGATCCAGCAGGTCACAACTGTGTCCGCCGCCGGGTTTCCCGGTGTTCTCTTCGTTTCCGGTTTTTCGATCCACTTCATACGCTACTTACCTCCTTTACTTGTGGAATCTGATTTTACATTCTCCCCACATGTCTGATTATGGGTGAAAACCAGTGCCGGAAAAAGCAAAAGAGCGCAAAACTTCCGCAACAAGGCGGCAGTGAAGGTTTTTTACCGGGAAAAGGAGAAGCAATTGACTGGCTTGGGAGACGGGTTATGATTCGTCAATTCAGGGTCTTGATTGAGCTTCGGTCTTTTTCTTCTCAAAATGCGCCTCCAGATATTCCTGCAGGTGCTTTTTGAACTTGGTGCAGGTGTCAACATGGCCTTCGCCGTACTTGTTCTGGAGCCGGTAGTAATTGCAGCCGCCGTAGCAGACCGGGAGGAAAAAGCATTTATTGCAGCGCTGATCGGAAAAGGGGTCGGTCCCTGCCAGGTATCTGGCCAGCAGCCTGCGGTTCCACTGGACCTGTGGATCAACGCTGCCGACGGCCTTTTCCTTCCTGCCGACATCGTTCCAGCACTTGTACAGTTCGCCCTCGGGCCCGACAACATAGGAGTTATAGCCATTGGCCGGGCAGATGTAGGGAACCCAGTGGGGATACAGGGAAACGCTGTTGATGCCGTGCTTGTGATATGCCTCCAGTTCGAACCGGGCTTCCTCGTCCTTGTTGAGGCAGGAGTTTTCCACAGAGGAGCAGGCCTCGCCCATGGCGGCAACGATCCCTGGGTAGATGGACATCCGCCTGTCGCTGTGGTAACGGTTTTCCAGGTAGTTATAGACTGTGACATAGGATTCCCGGTTTTCCTTGTCGACATTGACGCGGATGTTGAGCCTCCCTTTCCATTTGCTGGCCAGAAGCAGTTCCAGGTTACCGGTGATTTTCTGAAAACTGTCGTTGTTCGTGAGGTGTTTTCTGCGGAGGTTATGGATTTCTTCCAGACCATCGATCGTGACCTGGATCGAGGCGATCTTCAGCTCCGAAAGCCTGGGGATGACTGAGGAGTCAAGCAGGTATCCGTTCGTCACAATGCCGGCCGAATACAAAAGTCCCAGCTTGACGATACGGCTGTTGATGCTGATGATCCGGTCAAGGGCCAGCAGAGGTTCGCCGCCGTACCATGTGAGCCAGAGTTTTTTCGGGCCGTGTTTTTCAATAAAGCTGATCAGGTGGTTTTCCGTCTGGTCGGACATGAACTTTCTGGGCCTGTTTTCAAAACAATACGGGCAGCAGAAATTACAATCAGTGGTCGGGGCGATGGTCAGTGAGAGCCCGGAGGATGAGGCGCGCATGGCAATGGTTTCCATTTTCAGTTCAGCCAGTTCGTCTTCGTCCTCCTCGACCAGGATCTTGCCCTCCAGAAGCATGGCCAGCATGTTTTTTTCATCCTGACTCTCGAAGTCGAACGCATCAGGGTTTTTCTTGATCTGCTGCAGTTTCCGGAATGATTCGGCATCCAGTTCGGCGAAGGCGTTGGTCAGGCTGTTATAGAGCAGCGGACCGTGCTTCCCGGACTCGAACATGAAATTGAATCTTGACCACTTCATCAAGAATCAGGGTTTGTGAGGGGTCGGACCCTTTTCACCGCAGTTCGGGAGCCTGTCAGGACAACCTGGAGGCCGGATTCCATTGACGATCAGGGAATCATGATCAGGAACGACTGGTTTCTCAATCCACAGCATACTGCCCTCCGATCAGAAATCATTATTTAAATTATAAGTGATTCCGGATAAAAATCAATCTGTTTTGAAAGCTTGCCAAAGTCGCGGAAAAAAAATACCATGATCCAGTGAGCTCTCTGCCGGTTACTCCATCAGTTTTCTGCGGCCGCGACCAGATCCTCTCCGAACTGATCGAAAACTTCCGCTGCCAGAAAATCATGTTCATAGCCGGGCTGCCGGGCATAGGAAAAACATCTCTGGCAGCCGCTTTCGCTCATCATGTCAGCCGACAGCCCGAGTTCAGGGACAAGGTTTTCTGGATTTCCTGCAGACAGGGATGGAACGGGAATGACCTTTTTGCCGGAATGCTCGAGGAAGCGCTGCGCAAGGCCGGAAGGAGCGCCAGAAGCGGGGAAAAGTACGACAATCACGGGCAGATACTGAGGATCTTAAGTGACACTGGCTTGGCGGTTTTCATCGATGACTTTCATCTGGTGGAATCGGCTGAAACGCTGGACTTTCTGCGTCTGGCCCTGGACAGTCTGGACTGTGGACGGCTGGTGCTGATCTCCAGGAGAAAACCCGGCCTGTCGGCTCTGGAGCAACTGGAAGTGTTCCAGAGAAATGTTCCAGGGCTCGATTCCGGAAACATCACAACCCTGACCCGGAAGCTTCTGTCATTGTGCGGGATCAAACCTTTTCCCGATGAAATCATCCGGCAGCTTGCCGACCGGATCAACGGCCACCCGCTGTCGCTGAAGCTGTTCGTCGGGCAGGTGGCCAAATCCGGCTATTCCCCGGAGACCCTTCTGGGTCCGTCTTCGGACTTCGAAAAAGAAATGAAGCAGCATTTCCTGGAACACATCTGGGAGGGTCTGGACAGTGCCGAGCGGGAAACCATCAGGGACCTTTCGAGCCTGCGGATACCGGTTGATGGGGGCGTTCACCCGTTTCTTTCCGGACGGAGGGAAATCCTGGAGCGTCTTCTGGACAGATACCTTCTGGAGCGGGACGAAAGCGGCAGGGTGTCACTGCACAATCTGCTGCGGGAATTCGTGCTGGAACAGCTGGATGAAAATGATTGCCGGAGGCTTAACCATGAAGCTGCCCGCCATTTCTCGTCCGGGACGGCTTTCAGCGCCAGGGAGCTGAAAGAGGCTTATTTTCATTATTTTGAAGCCGGCAAAAAGGAACGGGGTATAGATGTCATCCTGAAAATGGCGGACGATTTTCTGCTTCTGGGGCGGGAAACCGACGATTTTCTGCACCTTCTCGATGACGCCATCTGCTGTGGCAAAGGATACCGCTCCCAGGAACTGATCACATCCAAGATCAGGATTCTGACATTCAAGAACCAGGTGCAGGACGCTGAACAGTTGCTCGGCTCGATTGCGAACTCCACGGAAAAAGTGCTGCTGGAATCCAGGATCAGGCAGCAAAGCGATGATTACGCGGCCTCGGTCAGGGGGTATGAGACTGTTCTCAATCAGGAACTCGAACCCCGGATGAGGGCTGAAGTCATCGAAAATCTCGCGGTCTGTCACGGTTATCTGGGTGGGTTCGAGCGCGCGGAAAAGCTGTTCAGAGAATCCCTGGAAATGACCAGGAAACTGGGGAGCGACCTGCTGGAAGCCAGAACCCTGCTTGATTATTCCTTCTATCTTGTCAATCAGGCGAAGTACACTCCTGCGCTCGAGTTCTGTTCGGCGGCCGAGAAGATTTACCGCGGCACCGAGGCCCTGTCGTCGCTGGCTGCGGCTGTCTATGTCCGCACTGTGATCTTCATTCTGTCCGGCCAGTTCGAGTCTGCGCGGTCGAGCCTGGCAGAGTTCGGAAGCATCAATGACCAGCTGCGTGACCCATACCGCACCATGCAGTTTTATTATCTCGAAGGAGAACTGGCCATGGCTGAAAACAGGCTCCAGCAGGCGTTAGATAGTAAAAAATCCGCCCTGCGGCTTGCCGAGCAGTATGACTGGGCCCGGGCCCGGGCCGGGCTGTACCTTGACCTGGCAGTTGTCAACGAAAGGCTTGGTGATGTTGCAGAGGCTGAGAAATACTATCTGTTGACCATGGAGCAGGATAAAAAAGTGGATTTTCTGATCGGCAAACTGTCCACCTCAATCGAATATGCTCAGTTCCTGATCCTGCACGACAGAGTGGACGAAGCCTGCCGGATGCTCCTGGCCATGACTTTTCCCCCGGGGGGAGAATGCATCTGGCTGGCGGCGCGATGCAGTTTTCTCCTGGCGCGGATCATGGACCTGAAAGGCCAGCCGGAAAACAGTGCCGTTTACTCGGCCAGATGTCTGCAGTGCCAGTCGGATATGTCTGAATCCGGCCGCCGGAGGCTGGAACGCAGCGTCGAGCAG
>JAQTRI010000215.1 GCA_028711905.1 Candidatus Wallbacteria bacterium
CGGATCATTACTCCGTCCATTACTTTATCTCAATGGTTCAGCGGTCTTCAACAGTGCTCAGTCTACATAGAATTCCTTGAGTTTCTTGCTTCTGCTCGGATGCCTGAGTTTGCGCAATGCCTTGGCCTCGATCTGGCGGATGCGTTCCCTGGTAACGCCGAAAATCTGCCCGACCTCTTCCAGGGTCCGTGGGCATCCATCGCACAGGCCAAAGCGGTATTTCAAAACCTTACCTTCCCTGGTGGTTAGTGTAGAAAGCACATCATTGATCTGTTCTTTAAGCATAGTATGGAAAGCGCTTTCAGCAGGAGACTTGGCTCGCTTGTCTTCAACGAAATCGCCGAGATGCGTGTCTTCCTCTTCCCCGACAGGAGTTTCCAGTGAAATCGGTTCCTGGGAAATCTTGAGGATTTCCTTGACCTTCTCCACAGACATTTTGGCCTTGCCTGCAATCTGGTCTACAGTCGGCTCATGCCCAAGTTCCTGCAAGAGCTGCCTCGAAATTTTCGAGAGTTTGTTGATAATTTCCACCATGTGCACAGGGATGCGAACTGTTCGGGCCTGATCGGCGATTGCTCGTGTAATGGCTTGCCTGATCCACCAGATGGCGTAGGTGGAAAATTTGAAACCCTTTCGGTATTTGAATTTTTTCACAGCCTTGATCAGACCCTGGTTGCCTTCCTGGATCAGATCCAGAAAAAAAAGTCCGCGCCTGGTATATTTTTTAGCTACACTGACCACCAGCCTTAGATTGGCTTCAATCAATTTGCGCTCAGAAAGTTTTTCGCCTTTTTCAATGCGCTTGGCCAGTTCTACTTCCTCTAAGGCGGTAAGCAGCTTGACCCGTCCGATGTTGCGCAGATACAGCTTGACCGCGTCCAGCACCTTCTCGTCAGATCCGAACTGGTTACGGAATTTTTCATCCTGGACGATATGATTGTCGAATTCCTCTTCGAACTTCTTTTCCTCGGTTTCGACAATTTCCACGCCTCGATCCATAAGCCTGGAAACCACCTCGTCAAGGGCTTCGGGGTCAAGTCCGTCAGGAATGAAATCGTTGATCTCCTTATAGGTGTAAACCTTCTTTTTGTCGGCTTCACCCTCGGAGGAGATCTGTTCGACCACCTGATTAATTAATGTCCCGTTTTTCATCGAGCGCACCCCTTCAGTTGAATTTGTCCCTCTCTTCGGCTTTCAGCTTAAGGATCAGTTCCTGCCACTTCTTGCGCAGCGAAGGATCTCCAGCCTCATCGCCCTTCTTGATCTTCTCGAAAATCATTGCCCTCTGCTGTTTCAAATGCCTGATCTTCAAATGTTTCAAACAACTCCGCCATTGCTTTCCACCATTCTGTTCCGCTTCATCTAAGCACAGCTGCCTGTAAACTGCAGCCACCTCTTCAGGCAAAGTGTCCTGCCAGCGTTCGCTGCTTCCTGAAGATACCATAGCCCTGACAATAGGCTTAAGCCGTACCTCCAAAAACAGATCTTCGGCTTCAGGTCCCAACTCTTTCAATGCAGCAAGACATTCCTCTTCCTGCAGAGCAGAACTGAGGATTTCTCTCTCAATTTTATTCACGCTTTCTCTGGCGTCAAGTGTTTTTTTAGCGTCATTGTCCCGAATTTCCTTAACTGTCAATAGATCGGGTCTGATTCGATACTGCTCAGACCAGAGTTTCAGGTAGTCCGCATGCAGCATTTCCGAAAAGGAACGGGCTTCGGCAAGAACAGAAATCAGGTTCATCTGAATCCGGCGCCGGTCGACGACTTTATCCAGGTCGAGGCTTCGATTGAGCCAGTCGGCTTTGACTTCAAGATAAGAGTGTTTTCTCTGCATGAGTTCCTGAAGCTTCTCCGGCCCATGGATTTTCAAAAAATCGTCAGGGTCTTTGGCTCCCGGCAGCCTGGTCACAATGGCCAGCACTCCTTCACGGGCTAAAATCTCCCCGGCACGAACAGCAGCCCTAACTCCGGCCTCGTCACTATCATATAGCACAAAAATCTCCCCGGCCATGCGTTTGAGCATGCCGGCCTGATATTGAGTCAAAGCCGTGCCGAGCGAAGCTACTACATTATCAAACCCGGCCTGAAACATGGCAATCAGATCCATATAGCCTTCAACAAGAATCACCTGACCTGATTTCCTGATCCCTGATGAGCATTCGAATATTCCATAAAAATTCTCGCCTTTGTGATAAACGGACGAGTCCGGTGAATTCAAATATTTTGCAGCCTCGCGACCATCAATGATCCTGCCGCCGAAACCAATAACATCACCGCGATGATTCCTGATGGGGAAAGTGATGCGCCCATTGAACTTTTCGAAAAATCCCCCCCGGTTGTCCCTGATCAGGACACCAGCATCAGCCAGAGCGACTTTCTGCTGGTCGTCAAACAAGGAGCCTCTGGCGACAGCCTGTTCAGGTGAAGCATATCCGAGACCGAACTTTTCAATTGTTTCAGACAGAAGTCCCCTGTTTTTAATGTATTCACACACTTGCTGATTCCCGATGAGCTGTTTCCGGTAAACACCGTTCACCCGGCCCAGAAGCTGCCTCAACAGATCCCGCTTCTCAGCCTCTTTAGCCTCACGGTCCATCACCAGGGGATCCATGTCGATAGTGATCCCTTTATCTCGTGCTAAGCGTTTCAAAGACTCGATAAAAGTCAGGTTCTCAATCTGCATAAGGAACTTTACGACATTCCCGCCCGCTCCACAGCCAAAGCAGTGGAAAATCTGCTTGGATGGGCTCAACATGAAAGACGGTGTTTTTTCATTGTGAAAAGGGCATAAGGCCTTAAGATTACCCCCGGATTTCTCCATTCTGATATACTTGCCGGCAACCTCGACAATATCATTGGCTGAGATAACTTCTTCAATAATCCGCTGGGGAATCATACCCATGCCAGTAGTCACTCCATCATGCGGTCACGCACAGAAAATAAAACGAGGAGAAATACATCTCCCCGATTTACTTGTCAAACAGACCGTTTCAGATAATTTCTCTGTAAATGTAATCCCGGTAAATCCTGTATACGACAAAAACAATACCTGTCACAACAGTTGCAAGTACTAAAAGCAGGATCGCCTTTCTCATTTCCGGCTGCACCCCTTTACTGGTACCTTTTTTCCTTGAGCATCTTTTTGCGCATTTTGCGCTTGGCTTCTGCCGCTTTTCGCTTCTTCTTTTCAGACGGCTTTTCGTAATAGGCTCTTTTTTTTATTTCCGAAAGTATCCCGGATTGCTCGCATTTCTTTCGGAATCTCTTTAAAGCCTTTTCTAATGGCTCGTCCTTGTCAATCTTGACTTCTGCCATTACCTGGTTCACCCCTCTCTGGACCAAACCTAATATTGTTCTGCACCTTCACAGCATGCAGATTCAGGAAATACAGAACATATATTAGACAGGGACATCCGTAAAGTCAAGGAAATTACTCTACGCTCGGGTACCGCTAACCTTTCGGAACGACCCTGTTCAACTCTGTCAGAAATTCACCGGCAGTGGTAAAACGGTCTTCTCTCTTTTTGCTGAGCGCACGGCATATAGCGCTGGAAACTCCGTCACCAATAGATGAATCAATTTCACTGAGCTTTTTCGGATCTTCCCGGAAGATCATGTACAGAAGTGATTCGATATCCTTGGCAGGAAAAGGCAGTGTAAAAGAGAGCAATTCATAGAAAGTAGCCCCAGCTGAATAAATGTCCGCCCTCTGATCCAGGTCTTCACCCTTCAATTGCTCAGGGGGCATATAGAGGGGTGTGCCAAGCGACTCTCCGGCTTCTGTAAGGGTTGTAACATCCAGCATCTTAGCCAACCCGAAATCCATGATTTTCGTGCCGCCCTGCGGCGTAAGCATGATATTATCCGGCTTGATGTCCCGGTGAATAACATCCTTGCCGTGCGCATATTCCAGCGCATCCAGTACCTGCTTGAAAATAGCCCGGTAGAATTTCCAGCTCAGCCGCACTCGTTTTTCAATCAGGCCTCGCAATGACTTGCCGTTGACAAATTCCATCACAAGAAAAGGGACTTCGTCCTCGACCACATCAAATACTTTGACAATTCCCTGATGAGAAAGTCCTCTGGCTATAGCCCCGTCTCTGGTCAGAAAACGCTTGAGCGCCTTTTTGTCGCTGATCAGGCTCTCGTTCATCACTTTGAGGGCTACTTCGCGCTTTAATTTACTGTCCCATGCCTTATAAACCGCCCCCATCCCCCCACGACCGATTTCAATGATTTCCTCGAACCGGGCGCTAATTCCCGGAGACAGGTTTTCACCGCGCCGCTGTTTTTTGATTTTTTCATTGATCTCTGCAAGGCGCGCATGAATGTTCCCGAAAGTGGCGTCGATTTCAGCGAGCCGCTCAAAGCAGTCCTTCGCGTCTTCAAAGTGACCGGCTTGATAGAACAGGTCGCCGATCATAAGCAGCAGTTCCTTGACCATGCCAAAGGGTACTGCCTGCAGACTGACCGTTGCCAGCATGCTCTTTGCCGGATTGAACAGCCTCATGCCGGCAAGAGCCGCAGCCACCAGAAGCGCGCGATGATTCTCTTCAGATTCGTTGTCGCTTTTTTCGCTCTGGAGTAGCTGCGCGCATTTGTCGTAAACTCCCTTCTGAAGAAAAATCCCCCCGGCGAAAAGTTTGACGCGAAAAGTTCCGGGAAAACGCACGGCAAAAAAATCGGCTTGTTTCAAAGCGGTTTCCCTGTCCCAGATTGAAGTCCCAAACTCGAGCACCTTGGCCGCCAGAAGCGGTTCATCCATTCCTTTTTCAAAGGCTTTTACGCAAAGTTCCAGACCTGACTTCAAAGCTTCAGGGTTTTCCTGTGCCCATTGGTCCATAAGCTTTTCAACCCTGGGAATATTATTCTGAAGAAGGCTTATCTCCAGGTGAAAAAGAAGATAATCAGAATTATCGGGGACGAGAGCGATCAGCTTGTCGGCAATTCTGGCGGCCTTTTCGTAAAAATGCGCATTTCTGAGCTCATGATAATATTTTTCCAGAAAACCACTGTTTTCCTTATTGGCTTCATATTCCTGCTCCATTTTGCTTAGAACCTGCCTGGCTTCGATTCCGGTTTTCTGAAGCTCTTTAAACAGCATCAGAGCCGTAGGACTCAAGGATCTGCGATAGAACTTTTCGGCCCATAACAGCAATTCTTCCCGGTGCTCAGGGCTTTTTTGCAGGATCTGCCTGATGAACTCCAAAGGACGCTCAGTATCTCCGCATTCAAACATGTGCGCCAGGAGTTTCCGACATGGATGGAAATCACTCGGATGCCTCCGCCAGTATTCTTCCCACCAAGGGACAATGCATTGAGCAAGCCCGAGGCGTTCCAGCAAGGTCTCAACCGATTTCAGATCCTGGTGAAAAAACTGATGTTCAGGAGGGGAAATTTTTCTCTGCAGCAATTCAGCCAGCAGAGCCCTTTCGTCACCAGTCTCACATAGAGGCGTCAGCATGCGACCGGCCCGCAGGAATTCTCCAGACTGCACAAGATTATTTCCGACAACCCTGCGCACATTGTCAGACAGTCCAGCTGTCTGCTCCAATTTTTCCATGAGTCCAGCTAATCGCTGAGTTGCTTTTTCTTCCCTGAGAAAACGCAATCCCTGCATAATCAGGAGTTCATCTTCCACAGGCTTGTTCTCAAGATCAGTCAGGCGTTCCGGTTGAAACCTGAATAACTGGGTAAAATACTTCTCGATTTTTGGGTTCCCGGCTGGGAGCTTTGAAACAATTTCTCCTGCCCTGGCAAAGGCTATACGGTTTTCAGGATCATGCAGGATAAGTTCCAGATACAGACTGAAAGCTTCCTCTGTCCTGCCACATTTTTTCAAAAGATCCCCATACTCCTGCAGAATGTTTTCATCATCTATCTGCAGCTCGTACAGCTCTTCATAAATTTCCAGGGCTTCATCATCCCGCTCAAGTTTTTCCAGGCTTCTGGCGAGCAATTGACGGATCTTAGGGGAAGGAGTCTGCTTAAGATACTTGCGGCACAGGAAAATCACATCATCGTATTGGCCCTTGTGATAAAAAACACCGGCATTTTCGAAGACTTCATCCTCGCTTTTCTCTCCGCTTTCCGAGGAAAAATAGGCAATATAGACCACTCTCAATAAAGCCCAAATCAAAACTGAAAGGATTCCACCCAACGAAACAATCTGAAAAATAGGTTTATAACCAGCGATCAATTCAGGGAAATCAAGGGATGAAAAGCTGACACCCGCTAAAATAATGCAACAGAAAAAAAATACCCACATGTCAGCCCCGAATCTTTCCCGCGATTCTTATTATCTCATTCAAGTCTTCTATCATAAACAATTTTCCGGAAGCGGGCAATTGTTCCGACTCCAATTCCCAAATCAGTTCCCGCTTAAGGTAAACAGCCCACCACCCCGCTTCAAGGGCTGGATTGATGTCCGAGCGTGGACTGTTACCGACCATGATCGTGTTCTGCCCG
>JAQTRI010000216.1 GCA_028711905.1 Candidatus Wallbacteria bacterium
CTGATCTTCAGCCTTGAGATCGGTGGTGCTGAGGCGGATCTTTTGCAGAAAATGCAGAGTCTGGCCGGGCGTTTCGAATTCATGGTTGTCACCCTGTGCCGCAAAGGCGAATGGGCTGATTCGATTCCTGGCGTAAAGGTTGTGAACCTGGGCATGCGGAGTAAGATCGATCTGCGGGCAGTTTCCCGTTTTCTGCGTGTTGTCAGAGCTTTCACACCCGATATTCTGCACTGCCATTTGTTCAATGCCGGGTTGTTTGGCAGATTGAGCGCACTTTTTCTGCGGTTGAAGACAGTGGTCACAGTTCAGATGATCCGGCCGGACAGGCCGCTGTGGCAGAAAATAGCTGATTTTAAGCTGCAGTTTGTTACCAGCCGGGTGATTGCAGCCTCTGAAGCTATCCGCAGTCAGCTGATCAGCGAAGGCATCTTTCCTTCACGCATCAGTGTGCAGTACAACTGTATCGATCTTGCGCGATTCGCTTCGCACCGGGTGCTTGAGCCTGAAATGCGCTTTGAACGGCCTGACGGGTGTCTGCTGGTCGGGTCTTTGTGCCGCCTTAACCGTGACAAGGGGCTGGATTACTTAGTGCAGGCCGCGGCTTTGCTCAGGGACAGGAAAGATTTGCGTTTTGTGGTGGTCGGCGGTGGACCTGAGCAGGAATTCCTGCGGGCATTGATAAGGGAAAAAGGTCTTGAAAACCGCTTTTTTCTGGCAGGGCCTACTAATAGACCGGAGCAGGTTTATCCTCAGTTCGATATTTTTGTCATTCCTTCGCGTACCGAGGGTCTGGGCATTGCCTTGATCGAGGCCATGGCCTGCGGGCTGCCGTCAATCGGTGCTAATGTCGGCGGCATACCGGAAATTATCGAGAACGGGAAAAACGGCCTGCTGTTCCCGGCAGGGGATGTCAAGGCTTTGGCGGAGTGCATTTTACGACTGGTGGAGCATCCGGAAGAGCGATCCAGGTTCAGCAGCGCGGCCCGGGCGTCTGTGGAGCGTTTCAGGAGCGAATCACTGGCTCCGCAGCTGGAAAAGCTGTACCTGGAAGTGATCGAAAACCGGTGAAGGATCAATTCATATGTTTCAGAGGAGTCGGCCCGCTAATTCGTGAGGAATCAAGGATTTGAGGCCTGGGTCAGTTTCGATCAGGCGCAGGATGTCGGCCAGATCCTTCTGGCGTTTGCTGGCACGGCGGGACTGATCCAAGGCGGCCCAGATCTTACCCTGCAACACATCGCGGATGTTGGCGACCGGCAGCAGATATCCGAGTGTGCGCAGTTTTTTCGAGCGCCTGATGAAATCCTGGTAGCGGGGATCGGTCTGGATCTGGATTCTCAGGTCCGAGCCCGGCAGGGAAACATTGACGCTGTTCTCGAATCTCTCGACCCGGAATTTTTTAGAAAGCAGGTCGACTAAGTCCTCAATGCCCTCGGCAGCCACAACCAGGTCAAGGTCCAGGCTTACCACAGGCTCTGCATAGGCGTTGACCGCCAGTCCGCCGATGACGCAGAAGGGGAGCCTTCTGCTCCTGAGGACTCCGACAAAGGATCTGACGAAGTCCTTTTTGCCGCCCGTGGCACGCTGGAAAAATTCGCGGGATGTCATGAAAGGATGATAACAGAAATCTACTGGAAAAACACACAAAGCAGTCGATGCCAAATGCACAATGATATCAGCAGCGTTTTATGCAGATCGCAACTTGAACTTTCGAATTGCATAAATCGCAGCCCGGTCAGGTAAAGCGCTTTTTTTCCGATACATATTCCGGCATGACTGGAAAAGGCGTGGCTTTTTTCCTTATTTTTGGCATATGGCTCCTGACAGGACCTGACCTGATTTTGGCTGCCGACATTACAGCCACGCTTGATTCATCTGACGGAACCAGTTCTTTTTCCATTAAAGACTCTGCTGCTGTCAGCCAGGCAGCAATTGACTCAGACGGTAATATGACGCTCAAGGGCGGATTCAGGCTTGATTCCGCAGGTGCGGAATGCATTTCATCCGAAACCTTGATCGTGGACGGCAATGTTTACATTGGGGTCACAAATGTCACTGACCGCCGTTTGCTTGTAGCCGGGCCTAATCCTGTCGTTGACCACACCCCCAATGATTTGCTGGAACTGCGCGGACTCGGGGTGTGGTCCAATCCGAGGATGCTGTTCACTGAAGGAGGAAATATCCAGGGGGGAATCAGTGTGGACAACCAGGCCGGCAATAAAGGGGACATTCTTTTTTACACCAATTCAAGCGATTACCCATCACCCAGCGTTACGGAAAAAATGCGTATCAGATACAACGGTAATGTGGGGATCGGCACGCAATCTCCGGCTGAAACCTTGGAAGTAGCGGGCAATGTCAGACTGTCCGGAGCTATCAAATATAACGCTCTGCCGGATTTCAGGCTGGTGTATCGTGACGATTTTCAGTCCGGAGCTGCCGGGTGGAGCATGACCAACAGGAGTACCTTGGGACCATGCACAATGCTGGGCGGATACAACACATTTTCGATCGGATCTTTTTACCGGGATTTCGACCTGACCGGTATTACCCACACTGAAGTGCTGGTCCGGCTGGACTACTGGCTGATCGACAGCTGGGACGGAGAGCAGGCCTATGTCGAAATCGGTGGTATCCGGGCGTGGAACCAGTTCGCCAACCAGACAGATGGAGGTCCTGACATCGGCGGAGGAGTCTGGCGGGATATGGTACAAGCTGTGGAAGGCCGGATCTCGCATACAGGCAATACCCTGCGCGTACTGGTGGGTTCAACTCTCAACCAGACTCCTGATGACGAATCGTTTGGGATAGACAATGTCGAGGTATGGGTCAGATAGACTTCAGGTCGATAGCGTTTCAGAAAGTCAGGCCTGCGGCATGCGCGGCAGCCGCAAAAATCACCAGAATCAGCAATGAAATAATCCGCACGGCATCCTCCATACTTCAGATACTATTTAAATTATACCCGGAAATCTGGAAAGCGGAACAGAAATTCAGCCCGTGTACTAAGCCTGCCCGACCCGGCCTCGATTCCGGTTAAAAAGTGCTGCGGTCAGGTTGGCCGACAATTTTCCGATACATATTCCGGCATGACTGGAAAAGGCGTGGCTTTTTTCCTTATATTCGGTATTTGGATCCTGACAGGGGCAGGCCGGATATTTGCTGCGGACATAACAGCTACGCTCGATTCATCTGATGGCAGCAGCGCATTTTCCATCAGGAATTCGGAAAGCACTTTGAAAGCCTTTATCGATTCTTCGGGTAATCTGCAGCTCAGGGGAGGAATGAGGCTTGATTCAGGTGGAGAGGAATGTACAACGGCTGAGATGCTGGTTGTTGATGGGAGCATTGGGATTGGCATTTCTAACCCAGATTTCAAACTGCATGTGAACGGTGAGGCTCGGATAACTGACCGGATCAGTCTTTCAGCAGCACCTGCCGGAGCCAGTGACTTAGCCCGGATCGTCATGCCTGAGTCAAGCGCTATTCAGGGGGGCATTCCCACTGTGGACAGCAGCTTCATCCAGTTCACAGGAGCAGCGACTCTTGATCCTGGTTACGGGGTGTGGGCCAGTCACAACGCGTATTTCGATGGCACCAACTGGCGGCAGCCCAGGGGATCTCATCCGTCACGGCAGTTCACGGTAAACTATCACCAGGAGTTTGCCTTCAGATACGCCCCAGCCGGGGGAGTCAACAATGAAGTGATTGCGCCGTACAAAGTGGCGTCACTTAGTGCGGGCGGAGATTTCAGCATTTCAGGCGAGATCGCGGCAACCGGGACAGGGAACTCCAGTTTTGCCGGAGATGTGGGAATTGGCACAACAACGCCTGCCGCGGAGCTGGATGTAAACGGAGACATCCACGCCCGCAATCCGTTATACTGGGAAGCCCATTACAACGATCTGGGCACGCATACGACCACGGCTTCAACGATATGGGTGGATTACCCAGGTATGACCGTGACTATTGATATGCCGGCAGCAGGCTCTGTTCTGGCCAAGTTCAGTTGCTCGATGTTCGGCAACAATACGGCGAATTCGAGGACATATTTGCAGATGCTGCTGGACGGCAATCCTGTGACTTACGGTATGCATTACCAGACCGCCACATGGGAACTGCACAGCTGCGAACTGCACAAGGTCATGGATGTCAGCGCAGGTTTGCACACGATAAAGATGCAGTGGAAGGTTGGCGCAGGTACTGCTTATGGCCCATATTCCGGGGCCGGTGATGTCGGACACCGCACCCTGACCGTAATCCCTTTGACCTGAGCCAATGCTATGTTTGGCGCAAGGTGTCGCGGAATTTTCCCTGTTTCTTCCAGGTTCGTCCGAATTATTGACCTTTACAGTCAATAATCCACAACAGGGATCGAATGCTGTAATCATCCTTCGGATGAACAGTCTTCGATGATCTTTAACTGTCAAAAGAAGCGTGCTGGGTTGAGCGGTTATCTTTACATTCTGCGCTTCTTTTGCCAGGTAAAAGCTCAATAGGATATAATGACTTCCATGAACGGACGCGAATTGTTTTATTACCCTGCATACTGCCTGCTGGCCGGCCTGTTACTTGTGCGCCTGAGCATTGTTATGTCCCGCAGATTCGGGTTAGTGGATCAGCCGGGTGAACGCAAGGTGCATACCCGGCCTATGCCGCGCGCTGGTGGAGTGGGAATTTTCCTGGCCTTTCATTCAGCCATGCTATTTTTCATGATCTCAAGGCCGGAGCATCTGGATCAGGTTCTGCCACTGTTTCTGGGCGGACTGATCGTGTTTTCAGTCGGCCTGATGGACGACATTTATTCGCTCGGTCCTGGGATCAAGCTGGCTGCTGAGTTTGCGGCAGTGCTCTTTCTGCTGTATCACGATGTCCGCATTTCGTTTTTTATCGGGAGCTATTTCCTGACCTGCCTGATAACTGCCTTCTGGATTGTAGGAATAACCAATGCATTCAACCTGCTGGATAATATGGACGGATTATCCGGGGGTACAGGGTGTCTGGCTGCATATTTTTTCTTCTGTGTTTTCCTGTCTCAGGGCGACTTCCATCTGGCTCTGCTGGCCTTCAGCCTGTCCATGGCCATTCTCGGCTTCCTGCGCTGGAATTTCAGCCCGGCCCGCACCTTCATGGGAGACTGCGGCAGCCTTTACATTGGTTTCAACATCGCTGCCCTTTCTGTGATGGGCAGTTATGTGTTCAACAGCAAACTCAATCACCTGCCTGTCATTACCCCGCTGGTGATTCTGTCCATTCCTCTTTACGACACCATTTCAGTGATCATTATTCGCCTGGTGAACGGCAAACCAGTTTTTCAGGGAGACCAGAATCATTTTTCCCATCGTCTCGTGCGTCTTGGATTCAACAAAAGGCTGGCAGTGCTTCTCATCCTTTTTCTTTCAGCCCAGATCGATCTTTCGACACTGTTGCTTTCGAGCCTGAACCGTGAACAGGCGGTCGTGCTTCTTTTGCAGATGGTGATCACATTCTTTGTGATCACTCTGATCATGTTTGTTAGCCGACGCCGCATCGTTAGAGAGGAGCAAAATGGAGATCAAGTCAATCGCCATCAGGAAACCTGAGGAAATCAATTTTATTTTTGGACAGTCTCATTTCATTAAAACCGTGGAAGATCTTTACGAGATCTGTATCACTTCGTCTTCGACCATCCGCTTCGGGGTCGCCTTCTGCGAGGCCTCAGGGCCTTGCCTGATCAGGCATGCCGGCAATGATGAGGAACTGTTAAAACTGGCTGTTGAAAATGCTCAGTCAGTCGGAGCGGGGCACACTTTTTTCATTTTTATGAAAAACGCTTTTCCGATAAATATCTTGAACCAGGTTAAATCCTGCCAGGAAGTGTGCCGGATTTTCTGCGCTACCGCTAATCCGGTTCGGGTGCTGATCGCTGAAGAATCCGGCGGCAGAGGTGTCCTGGGCGTGATTGACGGAGAAATCCCGAAAGGTGTTGAGACACCTGATGATGTGGAAAAACGGCAGTCATTCCTTCGCGCCATTGGATATAAAAAGTAGGGGACGGTTTGACATTTTTTGCCGCCTGCGGATAGTATGAACTCAAGCAAGAATTGAATTTTCCTGAGGGATTAATCATGAAACTGGGTGTCAATATCGATCATGTCGCCACTTTGCGCCAGGCTAGGCGTGAGGGCTTCCCAGACCCGGTGGCTGCGGCTCTAATCTGCGAGATCCATGGCGCAGATGGAATCACATGCCACCTGCGCGGTGACCGCAGGCATATTCAGGACCGCGATCTGGAACTTCTGAAAAAAATGGTACGCACCAGACTTAACCTGGAAATGGCCGCTACAGAAGAAATGCTGGCTGTCGCCCGCAAAATCAGGCCGGATCAGGCCACGCTGGTTCCGGAAAAACGCCAGGAAATAACCACTGAAGGCGGGCTC
>JAQTRI010000217.1 GCA_028711905.1 Candidatus Wallbacteria bacterium
ATGGCGCGCTGGATCGCATCGAGCACCGGATACTTTACGGGATCATGGAATTCAGCAAAAAAGAAGCCAGCGAAATCATGACTCCGAGGGTGGATGTAAAGGCCATTGAAATTGGAACACCGATCACCAGGGTGGTGAAGCTGGCACTGGATACTGGTCTGACTCGCTTTCCTGTCTGTGAAAAAGAGATTGAAAACATCAAGGGAGTGCTTTATGCCATGGACCTGATCCGCGGGTACAGCGGGAGCGAGCTTAAACTCAGTGATTTTCTGCGACAGTCATATTATGTGCCTGAGAACAAGCTGATTACCGAGATCCTGGCTGAAATGAAAAAAAAGAAGCTGCATATGGCGATAGTTATCGATGAATACGGAGGCATGGCAGGGATTCTGACCATGGATGACATTCTCAGCGAGATATTCGGTGAACTGATGGATGAGTTCGACAGAGGGGAGCCGGATTTCCTCCAGCTGGACAAAAAGCGGATACTTGTAAACGCCCGGGTTTCCATTGATGAGTTGAACAACCATTTTCAGCTGTCGGTTCCCGGCAGTGACGAGTACGAAACTTTGGGGGGGATGGTATTTAGCAGCTTCGGATACATGCCGCGCAAAGGGGAATCACTGGCGCTTGACGGTGTGGGCAAGTTGGAGGTCTTTGAAGCGGATTTCAACAGGATCAAGAAGATCATCATTGAACTCAGTTCTGAAGAGGGTCAGCCATGAAACGAAACAATATTGCCGGTTTCAAGAGCTATTTGTGGGCGTTTGAAAGCAAGGCCTCACACTGGTTCAAACAGTTGAAGACATTGTTCTTCTCCGGGTTGTTTTTCCTGCTGCCCTTTGCTGTGACAATATTTGTGCTGATTTATTTTTTCCGTATCGCTGACGGCCTTATGGGACCGCCTTTAAAGAAGTTGATCGGATATTCAATTCCGGGTCTTGGAATTCTTACCACAGTTATTTTTGTAATCATGGTTGGTGCTGTTGCCAGAAAGGCCGGTGAGGGGTTATTCAATTTCATCGCCGCTTTTTTCATGAAGCTGCCCTTAGCCAGCTGGCTGATCACCACTACCAAGGAAATCAGTGATTTTCTAAGGAAAAAGGACCAGATGCTTTTCCGGAACACCGTGCTGGTGGAGTATCCCAGGCGCGGATCCTATGCCCTCGGATTCGAGATTGTGGACGCTCCTGATGAGTTAAAGGAAAAAACCGGTGAAGATCTGGTAAGTGTCTTTATCCCCACAACACCCAATCCAACCTCAGGTCTGCTGCTCTTTCTGCCGAAGAAAGAAGTAATCGCGATCGATCTGAAAGTGGAAATCGCCATGAAGATGGTGATTTCCGGCGGAATCATCGCGGCTGACAAAAATTTTCTAGACGCGAGGTAGAAAAATGGGTAAATGGGGATTGCTTCTGTCCTTCATTTTCTTTTTTATTTTCAGTGGATTCACTTATTTTCAAGGCAATGTTCTGCTTGATGAGCTTTCCCAGGCCAGTGACATCATAGTTTCTAATTATGCCAGACTCTCAGGATTGCGTGAGCGGGCGCTGGCCCTGAAAAACTCACCTGACGATGTGAATGTCCGGGAAGAACTGGATATTGTCGATCGGCAGCAGAGGCTGATTGCCATGGAAACAGAGGCTATTTTCCGCAGGATGAACTCTGAAGTTGACCGGGCCGATACTGAACGATACAACATCGTCTTCTGGGTCCGGTGCCTGGAATTAAAAGACAATTACCGCAGTGTCGGAGAACTGGCCAAACAGATTGAGGACATTGTCCAGGGCAGCGGAAACTCTGGAGAAATGGCGCAGGATTCTGATTTTGTTGAGCGGTTGCTTGCCAGATTCCGCACACCACAGCCGGCGCGGGAGATCCGTTTTCTCTATGATCCTGATCAACAGGAAACAGGGTCCGCCACTTCAGATGACCCCCGGCCTCAAGTTGTTAATGAGCCTGCTTTGACTCCTGCAGTTGTTGAAGAGAGCCGGGAAGAGGCTTTATTGATGGAGAAGGCTGTGAAAGCTCTGGATGACGGGGTGAAGGGGAACATTCTGTTCCTTCACGAACCGGCTTATGACAGGTTCAGGAATGTCAATTACATCTATGAAATCAGTTCTCAGAAAGGGCGGTTCGATTATCTGCTTGTTAATGGGGCCGGGCCCATGCCTGAAGAGATTCGGGACAATGAATACATGGTCCCGCGTGTGCTGGATTCCCTTTCAGGTGAAATGTTCCAGACCGGGCTTGTCGATGCCGGAGCGAACTCTCAGCAGGAGATCAATTTCAACGGGGTACATTATCGCTTCAGCCCGCCTCTGGGCAAATATGTGCGGATAGTGGAAAACGAACCTATGTCCGAGTGCGAAAATCTGGTTTTCCAGCTGGTCAAGTCTGACAGGGAAAGCAGGGAATTCGTGCCCGAGGCTATAGGGTTCGGTAATGTTCTGGCCTTTTCCGGCGGAAGTGTTCAGAGGGGAGTCTGGCTTAAGGAAGATTATGATTCTTCAGTGAAGTATTATGACACTGCCGGCGGATTGATGAATCTCCGCAAGGGAACTACCTGGATCGTGGTTGCGCCCGAGTCCATGGAAATCGAGTATCATACCTTTTAACAGATAACAGGTCTAACTGATACCCGCTCTTTTCAGGAAAACATGATATAATCATTTCCAATGAAAACTGGTTACATCGCCCTTACAGGGCGGACTAATTCCGGCAAATCCACGCTGATCAACAGGCTGATCCGGGAAAAGCCGGCCATTGTTTCGCACAAGGCCCAGACCACACGCCGGAGCATGCTTTACCTTTATAACGATGAACAGCGCCAGTGGGTGATCTTTGATACCCCCGGGGTTTTTCCAAAAGCGCGCAATGGCCTTGAGCGTTTTATGCTGGATGAAATCAGCCGGGCCATGGATCAATGCGAGGTGGTGCTGTTCATTACCTCTTCCGGCAGCATGGAAGAACTTGATGGAGACTGGGCTGATTGCATCTCAGGCCGCCCGATTGTCTGCCTGCTTAACAAATGCGATCTTTTCGATCAGAGTATAGTTAAGGATAAGGTGGACTTTCTTCGCGGCACAGGCCGGTTCAAATCAGTATTACCCATATCAGCGCTGGCCGGGCATGGGATTCCCGGAATATTCGAGGTCCTGGATGAGCTGCTTCCTGAATGCGATCAGCCGCTTTATGACCCGGAACTCATTTCTCTGGAGCGGGAGCGCGACTTAGTCGAGGAGTTCATCAGGGAGGCTCTTTATCAGCATCTGCAGGATGAACTTCCGTATGTTACAGGCGTCAGTCTCCAGGAAATGAAGTCAAGAGAAAACGGCATGTGCGTTGTGCAGGCACTGATATTTTGCGAAAGGGACAGTCAGAAGAGGATTATCATCGGCAGCGGCGGTCAGACTCTCAAGCGGATCGGGTGCGCGGCCAGGCTGAGAATCGAGGAGTTCCTGCAGAACAGAGTATTCCTGGAATTGCGGGTCAAGGCGTATCGCGACTGGCGGAACAGGGAAAACATGCTCAAAGAGTTCGGATACAAGCCACAGCGCGTCTAATCAGTCAAGATAGTTTTTCAATTCTTCAAAGCCGGGTGTGGATAAATCACTGCGCAATTCATCCTTGACCCCGGTCTCTGCCAAGGGCAGGAGACAGCCGATTTCATCGATCAGGCGGGAGCGCTGTTCCAGCATTGACTCTAATTGATCGCCGCCTGCTGTTGCTGCAATGCCAAGTTGCTGATTGACTGAGCGGAGAGCGGCAGTTTTTTCCCTGATTGTGTGCTTGACAGTTCCGAAGGTGTAATAGTCCATGAATTCGTCCCACAGTGAATCACGGGCTATGTCCAGAGCTTTAAGCTGATCGCGGAACTGCTCGTAACGCTCACGAAGGGGCCACCATACGGAAAGACCGCCAAGGCCTTTGTAATTATATTTTCCTACAGTCCAGTGAGCAGCCCTGATGCCCTTGGTGTTTTCAAGAATCTTCTTAGCAGCAGCGCTGATCTCCCCGTAATATGCATTGGATTTGAAACCCACATTTCCATTGATCACGGACTGGCAGATGACATCCAGATCTAAGTAGCGTTCTTCTTTGCCGAAGGCCATCAGGTTCTTGAATGTCAGCGACTGGCGGTCCACTTTGAGCAGTAACTCGCAGAAGCGATTGAAATTGACCAGCAAGTCCTTGGTATTGTGAACAAAAGCCGAGGCTACTGCACCGTCCCACATATTGGTCCAGGTGGCAGACCAGGAGCCACCGCCGACAAATCCATAAGAAATCTCGCTCAGCAGTTTCATCAGATCGACATTAGCGTCCTGATAAATGGGTTTCACCATTGGGTCATAAGTCATTCCGGCAATAAGCACACCTGCTTCTGAGCCAATTGAAACAATAGCCGAATCGCGCATTTCATGGAGTGTTTCCAGAGACATCAGCAGGCAGGAATCATACACCAGAAAGTCGACCTTTTTGCCTTCCTTTTGTTTGAACCGGGACAGTGCAGCCTTAAGCTCCTGAAGGGTGATGCAGTCAGCTTCCAGATCATCGTAAGCGATGGAACGCGCCGGCTGGAGTGATTCAACCACCTCAGGTAACGGGTATCTGTCAACGAGCTGAGCCTTTGGATAAAGTTCGTCCCTGAGAGGCAGGCCAAGGTCATTGTAGCTTTCAAAACCGCTGCCGTGCCCGCCGAAGAGCAGCAGGTAGCGCTCGGCAGGGTATGTTGTGCGGCAGTATTCCATGAAACTGTAAAGTTCATTGACATCCCCCATGTTGACCTCACCAAGCTGGCTCACAAGGTTGACCGAGTCCTGGCGGATGAAGTAACGGGAAGTGCCTGTATACTGGGGATCAGGGAAGTAATATTTTTTGTCGCTGCAGATCTGGCTGCCGCTTTTAACCCAGTCCACCTGAACGATGATATTAAGATTGCTGGTGCTGCCGTACTCCGCCAGTTCCAGAATGTTTCTGACCTTGTCGTCTTCTGTGTCCGGAGCAGATGTCAGGTACAGCATATAGGTCCACTTGGCCTTAGCTCTCTCTGTAGCTGAAATCGATATGCAGATTACGAGCAGGCACAATATCAATTGCATTGCTTTCATTCTGATATCCCCCGGTTATTTTATTAAATTATACCTGGCTGGAGCGGGAAAGCAAGGAGTAAGGTGGGTTAACACGGGACAGGCCCATATCCGGTCAGCTTGTTGTTGATTTCTGACATAGAGGTCTCCGGTAATGAAAAAAAGTTGACAATACCAATCAATTATCATAATCTCCCCAAAAGGTGGGCCATGCTGAAAAAACGCATTCTTGTTATTGATGACGATCAATCCATACTGGATCTGATCAGTGCTGCGCTTGTCACTGATTTTGAGATGCGCACCCTGAGTATCTGTCCGGATGTGTTCGAGGCTTTAGAGAATATCAAGCCTGATCTTTTGATTCTTGACCTGAAGCTTCCCGGGAGCGATGGATACGCCATCTGCCAGAAACTGAGACTGCACCATGCATTTTCTTCACTGCCTGTGATATTGCTTACAGGAGTGGATCTCAATGCTGTGAAGCACAATTATAAAAAGGTGGCTGCCGATGATTTTCTTTTAAAACCATTCGATCCAGCCACCCTTGTTCAGAAAGTGGAAAATCTTTTTTCAGCCTCTGCAGGCTGATTCAGTGCTTGACGGTTTTTTTCTTGCACAGCTCCGAAAGCAGAATTTCACGCTTTTTCGTCAGGTAGACAATGCACTCCTCACATCTGATGTCTCCCGGGCAGCCCTCGCACAATGTTCTTGATACCATACTTCCCCCTCTTGCTTCGATTTATCGATTAATCGATAATGTTCATCTCTTTTTTGATCTTGTCGAGCCGATTGGCGACATGCTTCAGGTTGGTTAGTATTTCGACAAGCTTTTCACGGATTTTGTCTTCTTTTTTGTCCATTGCTGTGGCTCCTTTCCTGAGGTTAAGGTTATTATCGGAAAAAGAACTCAATACTTTAGGGACTATCTGGACAGCGGGACAGTTAAGGGATAAAATGTTCCTGCAATTCATCAGAAAACTCGAGGAGGATAACTATGAAGGGAGCCATTCTGACCGGAGGCTACGGCACCAGGCTGATGCCCCTTTCCAGCAATGTGGCCAAATCCATGCTGCCGGTCGCGGGAAAGCCGATCATTCAATACATTCTGGATAAGTTCCCTCTCGAAGGAACACCGATCATTTCCACCAACAAAAGATTCGAAAAATCGATCCGCGCCTTCTGCAAGGGCAAGGAAATCCCCATCAAAATGGTGGTTGAGGGTTCGGAGATGGAAAAGCAGAAGCTCGGTTCTGTCGGCGGCATCAAGTATATGGTGGACAAGCTGAAAATCAAGGAGCCCCTGCTCCTTTTCGCGGGCGACAATCT
>JAQTRI010000218.1 GCA_028711905.1 Candidatus Wallbacteria bacterium
CAACCGCGAGGCTGATGTCCAGTATCCGAACGCCGGTTTTTTCTTCCCGTTCGAAGGCACGAAATTGCGTGAGGTCTCGATCGAACAGGGCCTGTTCAGCAATGAATCGACCAGAGTTTTCACCCATACCAGACCAGCTCTCCAGTTCCCGAATCTGACTGAGCGTGAACTGATTGAAATGAAAAACACCTTTGTCCTTTATGTGAAGCTCCCTGAGGCATATCACGAGTTCATCAAGCGCTCGGAAACCGATGATGCCATCGGACATGCGTTGCGAACCTGCCTTTTAGCTATTTTCGAAAGCTGCGTGTGGAAAAACGAAGGATGGTTCCAGGATGATGGCCGGATGGAGATCAATCTTAAGGAGCTCGAAGCCTTGATGCAACCCGGTCCAATGCTCGGCCCTGATCCTTGATTCAAGTTCCGAACATCCTGTAATAAGCCCTTTTCACGATATTGTCCCGCCCCATGCCGAACAAGGGTTGAATCGCAAAGGCATAAATCTCTTGCAGGCTGACCGGTCTTTTGGCCAGACACAGGTGCATCAGCATTTTCAGATATCTGCCAGGGCTGAACGAGCCGCCAGCGGCGATTGAGAGCCTCCCGACAGCAGCCGCGTTGTAATGCTTCTGACTGTGGTTCATCAGGTGCCCGAATTCGCAGAAAAGCAGTTTCAGAGAAGCCAGCGTGTTCTCGTGCTGCTGAGTCAGGCGCTGGTACCCGTGGCTTTGAAAGTAATTGACCAGCGGCTCCTGCACGACAAAAGCGCACCCTCCGCTGCCGGACAGTATTTTGAGCCACAATTCCTGATCCTGAAACGCCTTCAGGTCCCTGTTGATTCTTACATCAGCGAGCAGTGATTTTCGTGTGACGCAAAAAGAAAAACTCCCCAGAAAATTCCGGTACAGCATGTCCTTTAGTGTAATGTCCGGCTTGATCTTCACTTCCACTTTGCGTCCCCGGTTGATCAGGTAATGATTGCATGACACAATGGCCAGACCCTGGTCGCTGCTTATAACTGCGATCTGCCGATCGAGTTTTTCCGGAAGCCATTCATCGTCATCATCGAGAAAGGCGATGAATTCTCCCCGCACCTTCCCGATGCCGATATTCCTGGCCTCTGCGCCCCCGACATTTTCCGCCAGCTTGAGCGCTGATATGCGGCTGTCGGTTCGCAGCAGCCCTTCGATCACCATGCCGGTCGCCTCCAGGCACTGATCTGCCACAATAATCACTTCCAGATTCCTGTATGTCTGTTTGATAACGCTGAGCACAGCCCTCGGCAGCAGATCAGGCCGGTTGTAAGTCGGTACAATCACTGAAACCAGTCCCTTGATTTCACTCATCCGGGAACCTCATCTCAACAGTAATGCCGGTCTGTTCCCGCAGCAGGCAATCGACTTCCACTGAAGCAACAGCAGTCATATTCCCATAACATGTGCTGCTCGGCATGGTGCCGGGCCGGCACTGGAGGTCCGATCGCTCACATGACAGAATCAAACGGATTCCATTTTTCAGCTCCACGATCACCTTTCCCCCACCCGGCTGTATCTTCAGAATCTCTCCAGCCAGGCACCATGTGCAATGGTACTTGACTTTTTCCAGGCATCGTTTGCCGCCTTGTCCCGGTCTGATCCGGTCTACCACCTTCAGCCCTGCGTGACCGGGAATTTCAATGCTCCGCTCAAGTGAGTGCATTCCATCACTGTAATGCAGGAGAAAAACCAGTTCCCGGCCGTCATTTTTTAACGGTTCAAACCTGGAATGAAGCAGACCGGAAAACAGCATGGTCCGCCGGTCAGGATCGGCAGGGATGCCGTTGAGAAGCGGCGTGTTGTGACCCTCGCTGCCAAGCTGTCTGACTGACGAACGGTCTTTGTTGTACCTGGAAAGCCCTGGATCCAGCACTACCGGACAGCCTTTGTGAAAAACCGTCAGGCTCCCGTTATCGTTGTGTCCGTGCGATTGCGTTCCCCGCACCTTTGCGCATACCCAGAGCTCAACACAATGTCCGCACAGTTTCAGCCAGCTGTTGCCATCAACCTGAGCTGTAAAGTCATTCCGGATCAGTGCCTGCCCGTCTGCTGCGGCTCGCTCAGCAAACTGCTGCCAGAAGGTTTGGCCCCTGCCGCAAAAGGGCAGACCGGAAAAAATCTCAGGCCTGATATCCGGGGAAATGTCTCCGATAAGCGGGAAAGCCTCCCGATATTCGCTGCACAGCGCCCGGCACACCTGCATTGCCCGCCCGATTCGAGGGGAAAGAAAGTCCTTCATCCGGACATCCCCGCTGATGTGAGCCGCAGCCAGCGCTTCCAGCATCCAGCTCGTGATCAGCATCTGATAATGCGATGAATCCTCCTGCACAACGCCGTTGGAAATCATCCGATCATACTGGGACTTCAGCATTCCACGCCCGATCTCCGAAATTTCGTTCATTTTCAGCAGAGCTCCTGAGCAGTAAATGCACCGTGCGTTATTCAAAATATGGTTGTTGGTGAGACTGGAATGATATTCCAGATTGTCAAGCAGCAGATAAATCTGCCTGGTGAATGAGCCGGCCAGCTTACGAAAAAAGGTTTCCCCGGGCCGGTCGTGTGTGCCGGTCAGGCCAATGAACCAGAGCCAGTTTACAATCCGCTCAGACTGGGAATAGGCATCCTCCGGCAGCCAGTCACAATGCGAGGCTTCCAGATTCAGCCAGTCTTCGATCAGCCTGTACCCGACAGCAGGGCTTTCCGTCATTTCAATCAGCCACTTGAAACGATGCCGGGCCAGGAATTCCTCGCGGTCAGCGAACGATCCGGGCGGCAGAAAGCGCATCTCAGGTTCGACCGTAGAGAATGACTTCTCGGTCGCATGCAATTCCGGTTCCGCTTTTCGCGCAAGCATCCCATAAAGCGCGCTCAGATCTGAAGCCATCACCGGTTTTCGCTCCAGTCCGCGAATCTGTTCCAGGACTTTCCGGTCACTGCCGAATCTCCATTCCCTGATTCCCGGCAGATGACCACAAAACGGAACGACTCTGTAATAAGCAATGCGGGAAATGGCAGCAAGCATCGATACTGACAGTCTCAGGGACAGCATGGGATTATCGGACATGGATCCAATCAATGCAGAAGTGCTGTTCACTTGATCACCAGATCCCTCCCGGGCTCTGAAGCCCGATAAAAATCCGCGCCCATAGCTCCAGCATCATGGTCTTCCAGTAGCGCCAGCTCTGACTCGCATCCAGGTGCTCAAGTTCCAGCAACTTCTGCCATTCACAACGGTCCAGCCAGCCTCTGCTGATAAGGAAGCTGTTCTGCCAGAGATGATCAAATTTACTATGTCGATGCAAGTTGACCCAGTCGACCACAGGTATGCCGAATCCTTCCTTGGGCCGGTTAAGGATCGAATCAGGCAGGGTCGGCTGCAAAAATTTTCTGAAAAGATACTTTTTGGACCCGTTTTTTATCTTCAAATCTGAAGGCATGCGCAGGCTCAGCTCCACCAGCCTGTGGTCCAGAAGCGGCACACGGCACTCCAGCGAGGCGGCCATAGTCATTTTGTCGGTCAGCAGCAGCACATCATCCTGAAGATAACGCTGGATATCGGAATACATCAGACCATTGACAGGGTCCGAAGACGGATAAGCACGCCAGGGGAGTTCGAATTCCGGACGCAGCGCATCCGGTTGAAACCATGGGAACAGGCCTCTCCATTTTCTCATGTTGAAGTCTTTCCACACATCGTATGAGTGAAGGGCCGGCGCCTTGTTATACAACAGCCGGCCGGCCAGAGATTTCAGCAGCGAATGCCTTTTATGGTGAAAGTACCCTCCGAACAGTTCGTCCCCTCCTGCCCCGCTGAAAATCACCTTAACCTTCTGCGCGGCCATCTTCGCCAGGCCATATGTCGGGATAAACGCTCCGTCACCCATCGGCTCTTCCAGATGCCAGATCAGTTTCGGCAGTTCTGAGAGCAGATCTGCATCGGAGATGCTTTTAACATTTTCGCGCATTCCATATTTGGCGGCTACTTCAGAGGCGTATGCAGATTCATCGATCTTACCGGCCACGCCCTGCCAGCTGATGTGAAAACTGTCCAGCGGGTCCGGGTGCAGCATGGCGGCGAAAGCCGCAATCGCCGAGCTGTCGATCCCTCCGCTCAGAAAGCAACCGACAGGAACATCGCTTCTGAGCTCCAGCCTGATGGAATCACGCATTAAGTTCCCGATCTCTTCCAGAGCCTGTTCCTCGGTCAGGCTGAAATCCGGCTGTAACACCGGGTTCCAGTACTTTCTGATCCCCAGACTGTCCCGGCTGCGGCAGAGCACTGAACCGGATTCCAGCTTGCGGATCGCCTTGAACGGCGTATGGGGAGCGCTGATAAACAGGGTCTCTAAAACCGAGCTGAGCGCGATAAAATCGGGTTCACTGGAAACCTCATCCAGAACCAGCAGTGATTTCAATTCCGATGCGAAAGCCAGATCGCCATTTTTTTCCGTATAATACAGGGGCTTGATACCCAGACGGTCGCGAATCAGAAACAGCTTCTGTTCCAGCCTGTCATAAAGAGCGATTGCGAACATGCCGTTGAGCAGACCGACAAAATCGATCCCGTGTTCCCGATAAAGATGCGGCACGACCTCGACATCGCTGCCTGTATGAAAAACATAGCCCTTAGTTTTCAATTCATCGCGCAGCTCTAAGTAATTGTAGATCTCGCCATTGCATATCACCGCCACCTGACGGTCAGCGCTGAAAAACGGCTGGTCTCCCCCGGCCGGATCGATGATCGAAAGCCTGCGCATTCCGAGAGCGATCGAGTCGTCATGATAAAACCCGCTGCTGTCCGGACCCCTGTGGAACTGGAGGGCAGCCATTTTTTCGAGCTGCCCGTGCTTGTCGTCACGCTGGTGAGTGAAACCGAAAATTCCACACATTTCAGCCGGACTCCTTCCGGGCAAAAAGCCCCAGCATCCGGTGCCTGCAGTCCTTTTGAAAATACACGATGTTGAATCCATGCATCCGCAGCATTAGTCGATAATCCCGCGACAGATAATTTTGGTCCCCGGTGACTGCATCCGCCGGATACAGTTCACTGAAGTTCATAATGCGCCCTTTTTTCAAAGCAGTCAGAACAGTCTTCCCGGCATAGCGCCAGAGCGGGATATAAGGCTCGCAGGCAAGCAGAAGCACACCTCCGGGTTTCAGCACCCTGCTGCATTCATTGAGCAGAAGCTCAGGCTGCTCGGCATGATGAAACGCCTGGCACAATACGATCAGATCGTAAAACCCATCGGGTCTGGCAACATGATAAAAGGATCCTATCACACGGCGGATCTTTCCCGGGTCAGCCCTGAACAATTCGAAAATATTGGGCGCGATCAGCTCAATCCTGTGCCTGGAAAAGTCCATGGCCTCGACCTGTTCGACTTGTGGCTCCCGGCTTAAAAGCGCTGAAGTCCAGCACACACCTGCCGCTGCGTCCAGTATGTGTCCTTGAACGAGTCCCTCACGCCTTCCAACCTGTAACAGATGCCGGAACTGCTGCAGAAACCCGCTTTGCTCCAGAAAATCCATCAACCGGCTCCCATCAGATCCCTTTTCGCACCACCAGTCCTTGCCCTGTTCAATCATGGTGTCGTTCCAGTATTCGGAAGAAGCTGAAGCCGCCAGTTCCTGCTCATCAAGCCAGCATTCGATGCCATTCCCTTTATCCATGGCCGGATCTTTCACATCCATGGGCATCACCCCTTCTTTCTCCATCCGGTCACTGTGCAAGGCACCCCGTCAGCGCCGCTGATCTGCCATGGTGAAATCAGCACTGCCGAAAGCCTGGTGCATTGATCCACGCAAGTCAGGTCCATGTCCTCGAGCGGCAAAATCGGCCGGCCAGGGTTGAGAAACTTCTGATGGGCGATCCTTCCGATAGCGCGATCTGTGAAACTCGACAACGAGATGGTATCGAACCCAAAGATGCGCAGAAACGGAAAATTACCGGCCAGGAAATCGTAGATTTCCGGGGCGAAGCCGGGATTTTCTTTCCAGTAACGCTCATCACCCCGACAGGCCCCACTGCCGGTCTTGACCAGGATCAGATCCAGTGGTTGACCGGAAAATCCGGATAATACCTGCTGCAGTTCGGTCCCGATCAGGTGGCTTTCGGGCTTCACTTCCACGATCTGCGGGGCACTGCAGTAGAAAAATTCAGGGGGAAAATCGTCCAGAGTGGGGCCGGTGACATGAAAATGGCGTGGAAAATCGATATGCGTTCCTGCGTGCAGCGGTGTTTCCAATGATTGTGTATTGCATGTGCAGCCAATTTCAATCGCTGATAACTGCCGAACGATTACCTGCCCGCTGCCGCCGTAAAGCGGGGTTTCCCCGGACAGAGGATACGACAGACGGATCAGCTCATCCATCTGTGCCG
>JAQTRI010000219.1 GCA_028711905.1 Candidatus Wallbacteria bacterium
GAAACTGGAAAAAGAGCATCAGCGCAAGGTGGCAGAGATGGAAAAAGCTCTGGAAAAAAAATTCAGCGGTGTCGAGATCGATGGCTTGATTTTAGAACAGCCTAAAAAACCAGTGTCTGCGGCAGCCGGTGCGCCCGGAAAGTCCGCGGCACAGGATTCTGCCAAGAAAAAGAGTGATTCGGATTTTGCCGATCCTCTGCTTCCTGAAGAAAAAGCCGGTGGAGCGTATAAAAAAAAGGGTGTCGCTGAAACACGGGATACTGGTGAAATAAGCAAGGAAATCACACTTGAGCCGATTGAAGAGGATCTCGGGGATCTGATCATTGATACTAAGTAAGGGCGCATCGCGCTGCGCCCTTTTCTGTTCAATCAGAACATTGCAATAAAACTCATGGCAAAATTGAAATCAGAAATGTCACTGTCTGAAGGCGCAGTCGGATAGACATTTTCTACAGTGCAACCTGTGTAGCGGATTTCACCTTTGGCCCAGAAATCCGCGTGCAGGAGATAGGCCATACCCAGTTTGAGCTGGAGACCAAAATCGGTGTCAGAGTAAGAATTGATAGTGCCGAGCGCGTTTCGTTGCTGGGCTTCGAGCCGGAATGCGCCCAGATCAGCCCCATAAAAGAACTTGAAATTGTTTTCAAGATTTTCGTAAAAACTCATGCCAATGGTAATGGGCCTGATTCGGGCTGACAGCCCGTTGGATGTTTCTTCCCACAAACCGACCCCGAATTCGATCGATGATTTCTTGGTGTTAAAATGGTAGTAGTAGACGGAAAACATCCAGTCGTCCACTCTATTGCCCAGAGCATCACGAGCATCGGCAGGCGCGTAGTTGTAAGCCTGGGCAGCGATTCCTTCCCGGCCTTTCATGTCAACTACGAGATAGTCTGTCAGGTCCGCGCGAAGATGGAACAGAGGGTATAAAGCAATCAGCAGCAAAGCGATTTTTTTCATCGCTCCTCCGAAGTATTGTTTTGAACTTCCTGTCGCGAGATTTGTTTCGCAACGATGAAGATCATTCTACCAATCGGAAGATTCCTGAATTTTGTTTACTAGTGGTCTGTTGCACTTAATTTTGTGACAATACCGATTGCGTATTCCTTTCAACGAAAGGATTTTCACCGGATCAGTAATCATAGAATTAAGTGTTACAGACCACTAGTGGTCTGTAACATAAGTTCTTTCATTCGGGTTTCCCGCATATAAACCTGTTGACAGGCCTTCCCCTGAAAATCAACTCATACGAACTTATGCAACAGACCACTAGCAGACAGTACCATGGGTTCACACCAAACAGATGTCTTTACAATCATCCCACATCAGGCACTTCAGTACTGACAATTTTATCCGATAACACAAGTGCATGAAAAGAACATGCGCTTTTTTCTTTATGGCGATTTTTCTTATCGGTTCATTATCCCGTGCTGCCGACATCACAGCCACGCTGGATTCGGCTGACGGTACCAGCGGTTTTTCCTTTCGCGATTCAGGAAGCACTGAGATAGGCAGAATCGATTCAGACGGCAATTTCAACATCCTGGGAAAGCTGGGCATTGGAATCGCTGTGCCTGGAGCCTCGCTGGAGGTAAACGGCAGCGCAGTGATCCGCAGCGGCCTGCGTTTAGATGCGGGCGGAGTCAAGTGTGATACTGCGGAAATGTTGATTGTGGACGGAAAGATCGGCGTTAATACCACTAACCCGGGATATTTGATCACTGCCTGCGGTTCATCGGAATGGAGCATCGCATCCGTGTACTCCACGGCTACTGCCACGCACAGGAACCATTTCCTGGCGCAGAAGAGCAATGCCGGGGCGGCACTGGGCAGCGGTTATTACCTGGGCGGCCTGGCCATGGGCGGATATAATGGCACAAGCTATACAAAAGGATGGAACGGCGGAGCTGAGATTACGGCTGTGGCGACGGAAGACTGGACTGCCGCGAACAATGGCACCAAGCTGGTGTTCAATCTTACGAAAAACGGTACATCCAACATTTTTCAGGCCCTGGAAATCGGCAATGATGCCAAGATCGTAAGCCCGATGTGGAAGGTGACACAGGTGATGGATGCGGTGACCGGAGCCATGCCCAAAACCAGCGCAGCATTCGCCACAGGCGGTGGTACACTCCTGATCATTGCTTCAGGGTCAGGTTACTGGAACGCGCTGGGTGGAGCGCAGATCGGCATGAGCGTAGCTTTAGATGCTGTTATCAAAGGTTATTGCAAGGTGTACACTAACGAAGCCTCATCGCACAGGGCTTTTACCACAAATCCAATTGTAGCGACTGGAATTGCAGCCGGCAATCATACCATCACAGTGGCTTCCTGGAACGGAACAGCCTCTGATGCTAATGATTTTTATAATGTCACTGTACTGGAGCTGCCATTCTGATCATATAACTCCTGCATCATCAAAGTGGCGGCTGAACCCCGGTTTATGGTATTTTATTGCCAGGCCTTTTGAAGGGAGTGTTGCATGAATTTGAAAGCGAAAATCCGCGCCCTGCAGCCGATGATCGGTTCCTGGATCACCATCGGCCATCCGGTTGTGGCTGAGATCATGGCTGACTGTGGCTTTGACTGGCTGACTGTGGATATGGAACACAGCGCCATTGATTATAACTGCATGCAGGAGCTGATAACAGTGATTCAGTCCGGTGGGGTCAAGGCGCTGGTGCGGGTGTTCAAGAACGATGAGGTGGCAATCAAGAAAGCCATGGATGCCGGCGCTGACGGTGTAATAGTGCCAATGGTCAATTCCGCATCAGATGCGCGAAAAGCTGTAGCTTTCACCATGTATCCACCCGAGGGGAATCGTGGGGTCGGACTCTACAGGGCGCAAGGTTATGGCGAGCGATTCGAGGAATACCGGAAATGGCTTAAAGAAGAAGCGGTTATTATCGCCCAGATTGAGCATATCGATGCTGTGAACTGTATCGAATCGATTCTTGATGTTGACGGCATTGATGCTTTTTTTATCGGTCCTTACGATTTATCGGGCTCCATGGGACATCCAGGTGAGTTTGAGCGTCCCGAGGTCAGGGAAGCCCTGTCCCGCTTCCAGTCCGCATGTGTC
The DNA here is from genome assembly GCA_028711905.1 of Candidatus Wallbacteria bacterium. Taxonomy (GTDB): domain Bacteria; phylum Muiribacteriota; class JAQTZZ01; order JAQTZZ01; family JAQTZZ01; genus JAQTRI01. The sequence continues at coordinate 3,083 of JAQTRI010000219.1, forward strand.
CGGCTTAACCGGGCCATGGGTTTTCATGTGATTCAGCCTGAGGCAACGGAACTGAAGAAAAAACTTGATCAAGGCTATACATTCACCGCATTCAGTATTGATTCCCTGTTCCTCGGCAGATCTGCGCGCCGGGAACTGGAGAAAATCCGCAACACCTGATTCGGAGGAAAGACCATGACCGGAGAAAAGAACAATATCGCCATTATTCCCGCCCGCATGGCGTCGTCCCGCTTTCCAGGCAAGCCTATGGCCATGATCTGCGGCATCCCCATGATCGGACATGTTTATCTGAGAGTGAAAATGTGTCCGGAACTGGCAGATGTCTATGTGGCTACCTGTGATCAGGAAATCGTTGATTATATCGAATCAATCGGCGGCAAGGCCGTCATGACCCACGACCGTCATGAGCGCTGTTCCGATCGTTGTGCAGAGGCCCTTGAAAAGATCGAAAAAGCATCCGGCACTGTTCCGGAAATCATGGTCATGATTCAGGGGGATGAGCCGCTGGTGCGGCCTGAAATGATCACTGAAGCCGTCACTCCCATGATTCATGATCCTGAGATTCTGATCACCAACCTGCTTGCTGATCTGTCGACAGAAGCCGAGTTTGAAGATCCGAATGAGGTCAAGGTTGTAGTCGATGAAAACGGGAATGCGCTTTATTTTTCGCGTGAGCCGATCCCTTCGCGGAAAAAAGGCACTGCCAGGGTTCCCATGCAGAAACAGGTTTGCATCATTCCGTTTCGCAGGGATTTTCTTTTGCGTTACACAGTTATGAAGCCTACCCCGCTGGAAGCCATCGAATCTGTCGATATGCTGCGGATTCTGGAGCACGGACTGAAGGTGCGCATGGTGAAAACCGCTTATCAAAGCAAGGCAGTAGATACTGCAGCTGATCTGGTTGTGGTTGAAAAGCTGATGGCAAGGGACCAGTTGTTCGGCAAGTATGGAAAAATTTTAAATGTTGGATGTTGAATGTTGAATTATAGACTGGGGAATCTTTCTTTTTCATTCAAAATTCAAAATTCAAAATTCAAAATTGGACTAGAGTTTGGCAAATTTGTATGGTGTTCAGCCAGATGTTATGCAAAAGCCTTGATTTGTGGCGGGTCCTGGCTTGGTACAACTTTTTCTCTCCTTCGGCAAGCTCAGTGCGAGAGAAAAGTTGCACTTGGCCACCCCGCAAGGGTTTCAGGGCATACTTTGAAAATTTTCCAAACTCAACCTGAATTCAATTGTTTTCTTCCTGAAACTGTGTCCGGGGTGTTTTTGTGAAAATCGCAGTTACATCAGCGTCTTTTTCCAAAAATCCGATCCTCAGGCAGGAACTGCGTTCCCATTTCTCCGATTGCCGGTTCAATGATAGCGGGGAAGTGCTGACAGGAGGACGGCTGATTGAGTTTCTTGGCGGAACTGATGCAGCTGTGATTGGTCTGGACCGCCTGGATCGCGGAGTGATCACATCCTGCCCGGGCCTGAAAGTCATCGCCAAGTACGGTGTCGGGCTTGACAATGTCGATCTCGATGCGTGCAGGGAACACGGTGTCGCTGTCGGGTGGACTCCAGGGGTTAACAGGTTGTCGGTCGCTGAAATGACAATCGGCTTTATGATCGCTCTCATGCGTAACCTGTTTGTCTCTTCCTGGCAGCTCAAGCAGGGAAACTGGCTGAAGGCGGGCGGGAGACAGTTGAGCGGGAAAACTGTCGGCATCATCGGCGCGGGGAACATCGGCAGGGAACTGGTGCGGCTGCTCGACCCTTTTGCCTGCCGGATTCTGATCAATGATATTGTGGACATCACTGATTTTTGCAGAAAATCCGGAGTTGTGGAAGTATCCAAAGAACAGATTTTCAGTGAATCAGACCTTGTGTCAGTGCATACGCCTCTCACGGAACTGACAACCGGCATGATTAATGATAAGGTCCTGTCTTCCATGAAAAACGAGGCTTTTCTCATTAACACTGCGCGAGGCCCCATTGTCAGGCAGGATCATCTGAAGCACGCGCTGACAGCAGGCCTGATTTCCGGCGCGGCAATCGATGTGTACGAGGACGAGCCGCCTTCGGACATGGAACTGCTGGGTCTTCCCAATCTTTTCTGTACCCCGCACATTGGGGGCAATGCTTTGGAGGCCGTGCTGGCCATGGGCCGGGCAGCCATCGGGCATCTGGTGGCATTTGTGACCACCAAAACGGAGGATAAATGAGAAAAACAGCCATGGTATTCGGCGGCAGCGGGTTTCTGGGCAGCTATGTGTGCGACGAACTTGGAGACAAGGGCTATCGCACAGTGAGCGCCGATCTCAAGGATTCTCCCTGGCGCCGTAGCGATCAGGAATTCTGCCGCTGCAACATTCTGGATGTCAGGGAAATCGAAGAACTGTTTCAGCGCTTTCCTGCTGATTTCGTGTTCAATTTCGCAGCCATGGCGGACCTGGAAGAGGGCATGTTCCAGCCGGTTCAGACCATGGAGACCAATGTGCTGGGCAACCTGAAAATTCTGGAGTGCTGCAAGAAGCGCAGCATCGAAAGATTTGTATACGCTTCCAGTGCATATGCCTTCAGCGACAAAGGATCATTTTACGGTATCAGCAAGTACACATCAGAAAAGATTGTGGAAGAGTATTTTCAGCGATTCGGGCTGAAATTCACCATTATCCGATATGGGTCCCTTTACGGGGAACGGGCAGATGAGCGCAATTACATTTACAAAATGCTCTCATCCGCTCTGGCGACAGGCAGGCTTGAGTGCCGCGGGGACGGCGAAGAAGTGCGCGAGTATATCCATGCGCACGATGCGGCCAGGCTGACGGCCGGTATTCTGGAAGATGACCGCTTCGTCAATGAGCATATCATTCTCACCGGCACTGAGCGGTTTAAAAGAATGGAACTGCTGACCATGGTTCGTGAAATTCTCGGCAACAGGCCTGTGATCGAGAAAACCAGCGATGAATACGCCGGCCATTACAAAATGACGCCTTACTCATATCACCCGACAGTGGCCAAGAAGCTGGTGGCCAATCCATACATCGATATCGGGCAGGGTCTTGTGGAGTGCATCAGGCATATCTGCGAGCAGAATGCGCAGGCCGGCACAGATGGATGAGCTGATCCGTCTGTCGTATCCTCTGTCCGGGGAAACCCCGCTTTACGGCGGCAGCGGGCAGGTAAGCGTTCGGCAGTTACCAGCGATTGAAATTGGCGGCACATGCAATACACAATCATTGGAAACACCGCTGCACGCAGGAACGCATATCGATTTTCCACGCCATTTTCATGTCACCGGCCCCACTCTGGACGATTTTCCCCCTG
>JAQTRI010000220.1 GCA_028711905.1 Candidatus Wallbacteria bacterium
ACAGATTGAAATGAAAATCATGGCTGTCATAATGGCTTGTGCCAATTTAAAGGTAGAAATCATTCCCTGCATAAGTTTCTCCAGGAGAATTTTCCATACTATCGACCAGATATTGAAGTTTTTCCAAAAAAGCAAAAGCTTTCGGCTGGACTTATTTGACATTTCAAATGATGCAATTTAAGCAATCGACATTTTGCATGTTTTACAGTATTCAGGACCCTTTGCCCTTCAACACAACTCGGCAGGTGTGAATAATGATTTCCATGTCCATGAGAAGACTGAAGTTCTGGATATACAAAAGATCGTACTTGAGCTTGGAAAACGGATCGGTTTCATACCTTCCCTGGATTTGAGCCAGTCCTGTCAGTCCGGGCTTTACTTTCAGCCGCTTGCGAAAAAATGGATACTGTTCAGTAAATTTCTCAATAAAAAATTCGCGTTCCGGCCTTGGCCCGACTAAGCTCATTTCCCCTTTCAAAACATTCCAGAGCTGAGGGATTTCATCAATCCTGTAGGTACGCAGAAATCTGCCCAGCCTGGTTACGCGCGGATCATTCTCTGCAGCCCACACCGGGCCGGTTTCTCTTTCCGCCTCTTCCCGCATGGTACGAAACTTCTTGATCCAGAATTTTCTGCCATTAAAACCGATCCTTTCCTGTGTAAAAAAGACCGGTCCCCTGGAATCAAGTTTGATTAAAATAGCGACCACAGGCATAAACGGAAGCACCAGGGACAGTCCCAGACCGGAAACAATGCAGTCAATAACCCTTTTCACCAGCATCAGCCATGTGGAAGGGGTATATGAAAGTTCCCTGCATGGAATGCCTGCAAAATCCTTGAGTTTCCCTCCCCCGACATACACTTCATACAGCCCGGGAACCACCTTGACCATGACCCCTTTTTCCAGCAGAAAATCAATTTTCTCGATCAGGTTTTCCTTGGAAAAATCATCGGCATTGAGCAGCACATGTGCATCCGCGCTTGTCTCTACTGCAGCCATCAGCCTTTTCCATTGTTGCTCTCTATCCTGCGCAGTAGCTTCTGAACTGAAACAGCACAGTTCCAAAATCTGAAAAGTGTTTTTCTGCCTGAGGAGGTTCTTTTCAACATCTCCCATGACTTTCCGGTCACCGTAAATCACAACTTTTTCCGGATTAGGCGGGAAAAGTTTTTTCCAGAGCAAATGATGCGCAGTAAGCAGCACAGTACCGACAAGAGCAGAAACCATGATTACTGTTCTGGGAAAAGAAAATGTCCGGGCAAAAAAAGCAATGGAGTTTAGAAAGATGAAGCCTGTAAGACAGACCCCTGTCATCCGATAGGTGACTTCAATGGATGATGGTGATTCCTCTCTGTCGTATAGTCCATATGCCAGAAAAATCAGCAGATACACAATGGTAACAATGGGCCAGGTTTTAAGGTAAGAAATGAAATTTTCCTCAGGGAAAAAACCGAATCTCAAGTAAAACGATACAATGATCGAAACATTTACCAGAACCAGGTCCAGTACAAGCATTACACGAATCAATCTCCGGACCTCCTGCCAAGAAGTTCTGTGATTCTATCCCTGGTTTCTAAAAAAATCGGATGGTCAGGCGCGGCACTCAAGGCTTTTTTCACCATCTGCAGAGCCTTTTTCAGCCTGTGTTTATCATCCGGATAAACTTCGCAATATAGATGAGCCAGATTATTGAGAGAATTTTCATAATCAGGTTTTAATTCAATACTATGATGAAACATCTTTTCAGCCTCAGAGTTGTTTTTTAGAAACAAAAACACCTCTCCAGCCATGCCGAGCAGAATATGATCATGATGCTCTGCCTGAATTCCCTGAAAAACCCTTATCGCGTCTTCCCACTTTTTGCATAGCTTATACGCGGTGAACAGGTTGATCGCAATCCCAGAGGATTTATTTCCGATCTCAACAGCTTTTTCCAGTAGAACTGCTCCATCAGCGTATCGAGCATTTTTGAGGCAGAATATTCCGGCACTCTCCAGTGTGTCAGGACCATAAGTCCAGATTTTTCCTTTTTCAAGAAAAGGCATTATTCCAGAGGCTGCCTCACAAAAGTTTTCAGGGATGATTTCGGGCTTGAAAGCCAGACCGAAAAATGAGTTCCCGAACAGCTCTTTCGCCTTTCTTCCGAACATACCCAACTCGAAATCATGGCGCCAGCCACCCCAGAAAACAAGCTCGTCCAGGTGATGAATCATGGAATCCCCGTGAGTCCGTTCCTTCCAGAAAGCGCGCAGATTACCCACTTTTTCGGTAAAAACATCATATCCCTGCGAGGAGATCATCATTTCCGCATCACTGAGGCGCAGGACCGTAATGCCTGTACCCTGAGAGCGGAATTCATCAAGCCTTTCTTCGAGCCATTCCAGGGTCTGCTCGGATAAATGTCTGTAGGAACGGATTTCTCCCTTAAGTGCCGGAGGTTCAGCCAGCTTGTGTTCCAGAAGATCTCCAACAGCCACAGGCCAGTCGCGCAATTCATAGAGAATACTGACAACCGTGGTTTCCGCCTGCAGCGAACCTGGATCATGCGGCACATAAATCTCACCCTTGACCCGCTTGGGGTAAATATCCCCCTTAGTGCCCGGGACTACTCCCCTGCCACTGAGTTCCCTGTCGATCACCAGAAAGCATTCCCCCATTTTCAAACCATGCCTGCGCCCGAAATTGATAATAGCTTCATGATTCGGGAGCCGGGATACAATCCTTCCGCCGGAATTCATCAGGTCATCAAAGGATACAGTGCGTCCCCTGCCCAGGTTTTTTGCCTGATACAAGGCCAGATCCGCTTTCTCCAGCAGGAGAAAAAACAAGTCTTCATGGGCTGAGAAATCTCCGAATCCCATGCGAACAACACCGGCACTGAAATTCACACCCCCAGGTATGCCGAAATCATGTCCCAGGCAATTCCGGCGCAGTTGCTCCAGTTTACAATTGGTTCCAGTCACTTTTTCCGGTTCCCTGTTAAAAAAAAGAAACTCTTCGCCGCCATATCTTCCGGCAATCGTGTTTTCATCGAGCAGGCCCTCAAGTAATCCGGCAAATCCTGCCAGAACTCTGTCCCCTGTTGTATGTCCATAAGCATCATTGATTTTCTTGAAAAAATCCAGGTCCAACATAGCAAATGAAAAACAGCTGTTCTGAGAATCTGGAATACGGATAAGTCTCAGCAGTTCCTCTTTAAATGTTTCACGCTTAGCCAGTCCGGTCAGGGAATCGAATTTTTCAAAAAGCGCTTCCAGAGATATCCGGATAAATCTTGGGTCAGCTTCATGTCCTTCAGCGTCAAAAGCATGAAAACCTCTTTTTTTATTTTTGCAGTCGGCGATTAAAGCTGAATCACTATCACCATGTTTACTGAGCCTGAATCCATAGCCCTGAAGAAAAGAGATAAAATACCGGAGCTGATGCGGCCTGATCTTACGGTCGGATATCTTGAATGTCATAGTCGTCCCTTGCAATCCGGGCTTTCCGGATCAATAGCTTTCAGCCTCTTCAGGAAGCATGACAGGTATTCCATTCCGCACAGGATACTTTTTTCTGCAGTTATGACACAGTAACTGCTCCTTGTCAGGAAGGTATTCGACATCTTTTTTGCAGATCGGACAGGCTAAGATTTCCAGCAATTCCTTTTTCAGCATGCGGCACCTCGTGTTACTATTGCACTATTGTAATCTGCCGCTATGATCAATGCAATAGATAATCAGCTCCAGAACTCCCTGCAGGAGAGCGATAGATCCGTTTCAAGCGTATAAATCTATAGCCAGAGACCCGGATTGAAAATCCTGACCCAGTCTAATGGTCCCGCTTTTCTGCCCCTGGTTTTTCCCGGCAAACAACTTTTGCAGCCATTTACGGTAAATCTTGCTGTCCAGCTGGCTCAACTCGGCTTCCAGGTAATGTTTATGAAACTCAGACAAGGTGGAACGATGCTGATGGTTTCCCGGCATATCCTCACTGCCTTCTGGTCTGCCGGTCAGATCAATCCGGTCTTCCATTCGTTCAATCTGCCTGGCAGTCCCCATACGCAGCATTTCCAGTTTCAGAATCTCGCTATCCCTGAAACCAGGAGAATATGTTTTCAGTGTGTTCTCTGTAGTTATTCCGGACATCATTATTGTTTCGGAAAAAAAACCACATGCTTGAGAGTATTCCAGTATTTATTGCTCTTTCCGGTGCCCGGTTCGAGTTTACATGCAGATTGTCGCATGTTAAACTAAAAGTATGAGCGAGCTGACAAAAAGACTTAAAATCAAGATCAATGACCTGTGCAAAGGAATGAATCTCAAGAAAAGGACTATTGTCTTCTGGGTCGATGAATACGAATTAGGGCGGCACCTGCAACATAACCAGGCAGGCAATTCATACAGCGACAGAGCGATTTATCTTCTTTTGACAATCAAAGAGCTAAAGGAATCGGACCTGTTCACCAGCAAGTTCATTAAATTGTTCATTAAAATACTGGACAAATCGCTTGTTCTGCCGGAATTGCCGTCTTACCTTCCTGATGTCACAGCAAAGCTCATGACATTGCTTCAATCTTACACAGAAGGACATATCAGACAGCATCTGATCGGATGTGACAGTTCTGCCGGGAAAGAAGAAATCGACCGCATTCTCGAACACATCAGGCACCTGAAAAAAAAATTAGCCCATAAGTCATCCCCCCAGGAAGAATTACTGATGGAAATCGCAGAACTATACAGACTTAAACTCCAGAATTACACTGAAGCACTGATGTATTATCTGAAGCTGATTGAAAGCGACTCTCCAAAGTACAAAGAAGTCGCCCGTATCTTCTATGACATTCTCAAAGACAAGGTGTAGGGGCGGATCGAGATCCGCCCGAAAAACAGGGCGATCAGCCTGATAAAATCAGATAGGATCTGTCTGTTTCAGAAATACCAGTTCAGCCCGATTCCGGCATAAGTATCGTTGAAACTCTGATCCAGGGCAGCATTGTTGGCTGCAATATATTCTGCCTCTGCCACCTGGGTTTTCAGATACAGTTCAGCGCTTAAGTGGGAACTCAAATAGCGCTCATATCCAACACCGGCATCAAATCCAAGACCATCATCATCAAGGACCTGATTCTTATTATTGAGCAGATAGCGATATTCAGAACGATAAAAGGCCAGTCCGCCCTCCACAAACCAGTTTGATCTCTGCCTTTGATCAAAGTCATGACGGTAAAAAACAGTGAACTTATCGTATTCAAGGCTGTAGCCTGTAGCCGGAGAATCTTCCCAGTTCATTCCGCTAAACCCGATCCACTGATTTCTGTCAAACGACCAGCGGCACAGTCCACTGGCAACGGATTTACGATCCAGCCCAAGCATGGCGTCACCCTTAGGAGCGTGATTAAAAACAAACTGCCCTCCTGCGACAAAAGCATGTTTTCTACCGGTGATGGCATGGATGGGCTTTACTGCTTCCGGTTTTTTCTGCTCCTTGAGCCTGACTATATATTCGTCTTTCTCCCTGGAATCACTTTCTGTGACGAACTTCCACTCCAGAGGCACCGGCTGATCTTCGTCAACGGTTTTATCAGTTGTTACAACAGAACTGTCGATCAGCTCTCTTGATACATAACGCTGACGGCGTTCTTCACGCATTTTTTCAATTTTATCCATAATGCTTCCTGCCATATCATCCAGATTATCCTTGCTCAGTCGTGCAGTTTCACCTGCTGCAGCGGAATCTGTGGAAGCCTGCTGCCTGGAAACTGAAGCAAGCGTCTTATCTTTAAGAATGTTCTCCTGGATCAAAATTGAACTGCCGCTGATGATCAGGTTCGGATCAGAAATACTGTTGTAAGATGCAATTTTCAGGTAATTGCGAAAAGTTCCGGTAAACTGCAGAGAAATCTCAGAAAGAGTATCTCCAGCCTTAACCGCATATTCGAGATCCGCAGCTGGGAGGTGGTAAAAAATACCACTCACCAGAACCATCACAACTATGATATATCTCATATAAATGCCTCCAATTTAAGGTTGTGCAATTGCGCAAATTCTAATCTGGTTTCTAAATCTTGTCAAACATCATAACGATAAGTGTAAAAAGACTAATTCACCAGGGAAAACCGGGAATTGAAACTTTACATTGCCAGCGATTTCAGCTCTTGTCTGGACAGAATCAGCGGTCTTCTGCGATCTGTAAAAAAAAGCCGTGCTGACGCTGTTGTTTTCTGCGGAAACATTCTTGCCCCTGGAATCAGAGTGCAGGAATGGTCCGCTGCCATGGGCGACGCACGCAGAGCCCGCCGCAATATTCCCACTATCAAAGAAGAAATGGCCAGAGACAAAAACATTGTTTTTCAGTTTCTGCAAAATCTT
>JAQTRI010000221.1 GCA_028711905.1 Candidatus Wallbacteria bacterium
AAGGCAAACCAGTTCGAATCAGGAATGATTGAAACAGCTTCCGGCATTGTCAGCGGCTCTGTCGCTGCACCGCTTACCGAGGAAGTTCTGATTAACGGCAGCACCAAAGAAAAGATCAGTTTTCTCAACTCCCTGGAACCAGGAGACAGCGCTGTCCCCAAGGAAAAGCTCTATGATTATCTCACAAGCGAGGCTGATGTTTTTGTCATTGCATCATTTATCAACTGCCTCGGCCGCATTGGCGACAAAAATGACGCAGAAAATCTGATCGTCTTCCTTGAGCACTCGGACTCGCGTGTCAGAGCCAACGCTGTTGACGCTTTGAGAGCCTTGAAGAACGAAAAAATGTTCGAGCATGTCATTCCTCTTTTGCAGGACAGCGATGCCAGGGTTAAGGCCAACTCATCGCGGCTGCTGATTGAAGTCGGTATGGATCGCACGCTTGAGACTCTGTCCAAAATGGTCCATTTCGGACACAGAAATCAGATAGAAAGCGCTCTTTTTGCCCTGAAAAATATCGATATCGCCAAAAGCGGCCGCCTGATAGAAATCGCCATGAACAAACTTTCAGACATTGAGGAAAAGGCGACTGATGAAATACCCCTGCCTGAGCAGAGCGAGCCTGCTATGCCTGCACTTTCCCCAATGGCAGCGGAAGCAGTTCCTCCCACGCGCCTGAAGCTGAAAAAATGCTCGCGCTGCGGATACGGCAATCTCATGGACTCGGTTTATTGTGGCCGCTGCAGGAAAAATCTGACTTCTACCGGCATTCCTGCCTGGTTTAAGCAAGTCGCTATAATCATATTTTTGCTTCTCGGATCAGGCGTTCTGCTTTATTACGGCCGGTCATGGTGGATTAACAGGAACGCTCAGGCTGTCACACAGAAACCCGCTGATTCGCCTGTTGATGTCGGCATTGATAACATGGTCGAACTGAAAGATCTGATGTCTGCTGTGGAAAACGGAGACCGTTCCGAGATTACGAGACTGATGGGACTTGGCGCTGACCTGAATGTGTTTAATGCAAAAGAGCTGTCCCCGCTGATGACCGCGGTTCTCAAAGGGGACAGACCTATGGTTGAAACACTGCTTGAAAGTGGCGCAGAGGTCAATCTGCGAAATTCCAGGGGTATGACTGCGGCAGCTATGGTGATCAACTCGAACAATCAATATAACCTGCCTGACTGGGCCCCGGAAATGATCAGCATCTTGCTTGAGCATGGTGCGGATATCAACCTTATCATGGAAAAGGAGTTCAGCCCTACTCTGCAGCACGCGCTATTGAATGTCGTTGCTTTTTCACTTTCCAACACCCAGAGCAATCGCAATATGGAAATTGTCGATCAACTGATGAAGATCATGGAAAAGGTGTTTCAGGCTGAAGATCGGGTCCTGAACCAGAAAGACGGGTCCGGTAAAACACTGCTCACAAAACTGGTTTCTTCCATGAACTTCGGGGAGTTGCAGCGCAAGAGCTGGCCCGGTCAGGACGATCCGGAGCGCATTTACAGGAAGGTTCCGGATCTGATCCGTTCTGTCTGCGGGAATGGAGCTGATGTGAATGCATCCGACAGCTCCGGGAAAACCCCCTTGATCATTGCTGCTGCAGCCGGGGACGACCAGCTCGTCAGATTGCTTCTGGAATTGAAGGCGGATCCGGATGTTGCCGATATGGAAGGTCGTACACCTTTGATCGCAGCCTTGCAGGCTGGAACTTCCGGTTCAGGGGGTATGGCTGTGCAGCAGGCTGAGAAAGCAGCCAAAGAATTGATCAATGGTGGCGCAGATCTCCTGAAGAGGGACAATAACGGGAAAAGTGCCATCATGCATGCCGTTGATTCCCGCAACATGCAGATCGTCAAACTTCTGATGGTGCTGAACACGAACCTGGATGAGAAGTACCCTGACGGTATGACAGTCAGGGAAAAGATTACCGGATTATCCGCAGAGCTGAAATAAAACTTAGAGCGGGAGAACATGGCCGGAACTGGAAACGAGAACTTTAATCAGGTAGTGCTGGAACAGGTTGAGAACTATCAAGGAACCAGCCTGGGTGGGAGAAAAACCATTCTTCAACGGCTGACGGTCAACAAGCGGATACCGGAGTCTGATAAAATCAGTTTTTTCCGCTGGATTGTCACAAACGAGACAGACCCTGAATTGCGCGCTGATGCCAGGAGGCTCCTGAATCGCTTTGAATCGGGCGGAAAAGCTGCCGATTCAAGCAAATTGCCGGGCCGATCTGAACCATCGCCGGACGCGGAACGCATCGATTTGTTCAAGGCGATAACCGGCGGTTCCCGCAACATGTCTGTTTCTGACCTGATTAAGGAACTCCATGCGGAGACGGATATCTTTGTGCTTGCAACTATTATCAGTGCCTTCGGCGCAGTGGGCGGCAGGGAAGACGCCCCGGAACTGGTGCCGTTTCTTAGTCATCCGGATTCCAGAGTGCGGGCCAATACGGTGGAAGCCTTGAAGCATCTGGGTAATGAAACCACTTATGAACATATCATTCCTCTTCTTAATGACACTGATGCCAGGGTCAAGGCTAATGTGGCAAGGCTTCTTGCCAGAAGCGGGATATTCGATACGCTTCGGGTCCTGAAACAGATGGTGGCGTCCGGCAAGCGCAATCAGATCGAGAGCGCTCTCTATGCCCTTCAGAAAATGGATCACCCCCTGGCTCGTGAAGTGGCGCAGGATGCAAAGCGCAAGCTTGAAGAGTTGATTCTTCGGGGAAATGGCGATTCTCCCTCGCCCGCGCCTTCAGGTGTTGCCCGGTAATTCAAAGATCAATCAGTCAGGCGTTTCTTGCAGGCCTGAACTTTTATCAATCAAATAAGTCATGTGGACGATGCACCTGGAAAATCATACGCGACTTTACTTTTCAGCAACCTTATCTGTTCAACGACCTGCTTAAGGGAGCTGAGTTCGAACGGGGTCAGTGTGCGCGGATCAACATTGTTGACTCTGGATGTGCAACTGCCGGGTGAGCAGATCTGGGAGCGGAAGCGCAGCATGAGAAGAAACTCGAATCCCTGGATCAGGGATAGAAAGTCGTCTCTGCTGCGGCGGTCCAGTTCGGACAATGAATTGAGGCGGGCCACTGTACCTGTGAGGGTAATATCATGGCGCAGTGCATAAAGGCGGCTGAAGTGAACGATCTGCATCATCAGTTCTTTCAGATCCAGATTGTGGGAATCATCGGTGACGAGATTGCCGAAAAAGTTCAAGGGTTCTCGCCATGCGAGGATTTCACGGGAAAGGCTGTGCAGGAAAGCATGATTCCGGCTTGAAAAACTGCTGATCCGCGTTCGCAGTGTTGAAGATAGGGAGCTGTCACCGTAAACAATCCTGAAATCGAAGAAAATTCCGAAATTGATCAATTCTCTGGAGTCAGGGTGAATGATCCAGCGCTCAAAGCATTCGGTCCATTTCTGGAGAGGCAGATTCCAGGAAGGATTGGATGCCATGGAATCGCCGGGGCACGGAGTATATCCCGCAATCGAGAGTCCTCCGCAGATGCGTCTGCCGAGTTCCAGGAAGTAAGACGAGCATTCCTCAGCCAGTTCAGGAGGAGGATCGGCGTAAATCAGGGCATTGTCCTGGTCAGTGAACAGGGTCTGTTCTTCTCGACCTTCACTGCCGATCGAGAAAAAAGCGAAAGGCAGAGGTGAGGGGCCGAGTTCGGCAAGAGCCAGTTCAGTTAACCTGGCAGCAACGGAATCGGAAATGGAAGTTACTGTGCGGGCGATAACATGGGGTTTGGCTCCTGCGCTGATCAGGTCTTTCGCCAGAGGGATGAGCCCTGACCGCAACCCGGCGAGTGTCTGAGAATTGTCCGCACGGTTGATACGGTACATGATCGAGGACGCGGAGAAACTGTGAAAGCGCATCAGATCCGAATAGCTCAGCAGACCAAGCGCTTTTTCCTGGCTGTCACAAACCAGAAGATGACTGACATTATGTTCGTTGAACAGAAACAGGGCTTCATGGATCAGTGCGTTAGCTGTGACACGGCAGAGAGGAGAGGTCATGATTTCTCTTACTGGAACCGATGGATTAAGTCTCCTGGCAACGATTCTGTCCCGGATGTCGCGATCAGTGACTATGCCAAGCGGATCACCGGATTCGGTTGCGACACATACAGCGCTTCCGTGTTTTTCACTCATGTGGAATGCAGCCTCAGACACGGGAGTTTCAAGAGGCACTGAGAGGAACTTTGACATGCAGGATGAAACCGGCTCATTGAGAAACAGCAGTGAAGCCTGAAGGCTGCGCAGGCTGTCTTCAAGGTTGGACCGAATTACTTTGTGACTGCGCAGGTCTTTCAGAACCAGGATCAAGCCATGCCTGCCGGCTAGGTCAATCCTGCTGCCGGAAACAAGTGTGTCGATCAGATGACCGGATTTGTGACGCACCCGCATTTCGCATCCTGCAAGGGAGTCCTGTCCACTTTCCTGCAACATACCGGATGCTTTATCAGTTTGCTCGAAAAGGTCTTCAGGAAGCAGGAACAGGATCTCGTCAGATGAGTAACCAAGAAGATCTAAAAGCGGCTGATTGGCATATGCGCAGCGGTTGTTAAGAACGAGCAGAGTCCCTTCGGTCGAGGCCTCGACCAGGGCCTGATATTTTTCATGAGAAAGCCTGAGGTCGCACTCGGCACTTCTTCGGCGTTTCTCGATCTGGAAGCTTTGCTGGGCAGTGTAAAGCAGCAGTCCTCCGATACAGGCCAGGATTACAGCGCAGACATCAACGAGTCTGCGGGTGATGGTGCTGATTTCAAGCCTTACATCTTCGAGATAAATGCCTGTGCCGACGATCCAGCCCCAGGGCTCGAAGCCCCGCACATAGGACTCCTTGGCTTCCATGCGGGCCGGGTCGTCCTTCCACTGCCAGACATAGTCGACATAGCCGTGTCCGTGCTCAGCTACTTTTTTAACAAATTCGACAAATAGCCGCACACCGTCCGGGTCGCTGAAATCCGACAGGTTGTGCCCGTTCAGATCCGGCCTGTAAGGGTGCATGACCATAACAGGTCGCATATCTGTGATCCAGAAATAGTCTTTTCCCTCACGCCCGTAACGAAGGCAACTGACTTGTGATGCAGCAGCTGCCCGGGCCTCCTCCTGTGTCATGCGGCCGGACAGGAATGCCTGATAGTAGTGGTCTATTACGCTCCAGGCCGAATTGGTCAGTTCCATGATCATTTCTTTTTTACGGGCCAGCAGGTTTTCTTCAAATGATGCACAATATATCCGAAAATGGCGGAGATGAACATGACAATGGATAGAGCAGCAGGAAGGAGCACCCTTAGGGCAAACCAGTGCCACACGGATGGAGAAACGGCAGCGCTCCGGTGTGTCGGTTCAAAAGTCTGAGTATCCGGCGCGGTGCAGGCGAGTGTTGCACGGAAGGATCTCCAGGCTGGATGGCTGATAACAATTCCCGGTGCTGAAATACCATGTTCCCCGGTTCCGTGGTAATCGCTGCCGGCGCTGATTGAGAGCCCTGAACGGACGGCGAGTGATTGAAGCATTTCTCGCGCTGCCGGGTCATACTTGCCGTAAAAAGCCTCGATACCGTCAAGACCGAAGCTTTTCATCTCAGGGAGTGCCTGCTCAAGAACGGCAGGATCAGGGAAGGGATGAAACGGGTGAGCCAGAAAAATGACACCCCCGGCGGCATGCACAGTTGACACGGCATCTGAGAATTCATGCGGTGATTTCATCAGCCTGGAGATTGACGGATCTGCCGGATCGAATCCATAGGCCAGCAGATGGATTTCACTGCTGTGAAACAGCACAGTCAATTCGGCTCCGGTTACAGGCACACCGCCGAAGCGTCGGAAATGTAAGGCAAAGGCCTCCACTCCTGAGACGGAATTGTGATCAGTCAGAGCCGCATATTGCACTCCAGCTTCTGCGGCAATCCGGGCCAGAGCTTCAGGCGAGTGACACCCGTCGCTCAAATTCGAATGCAGATGAAAATCAACGCACAGCGTGGATGCGGTCATGCCTGAACCATAAACCTCATTTTGCCATAGCAGGTTTAGCTTTTTGTGTCATAAGTGAAACCAGCACGATTGTAATGAAACTCAGTGGTATGGACACGATCCCCGGATTCTCAAGCGGGAAGGGTGCGCTATGAGCCGGCAGTCCGTAAAGCGGATACATCCCTGGAGAGACCAGAAACAGCCCGATAGCGGAAACTATGCCGACAATAATCGAGGATGTGATTCCTTTGGCAGTTGTTTTTTTCCAGAACAACATCATGAAAATCGCAGGCAGGTTGGCTGAAGCGGCCACTGAAAAGGCC
>JAQTRI010000222.1 GCA_028711905.1 Candidatus Wallbacteria bacterium
GACATTCGGGCCAACGATCGAGCGTTCCACCACACTATTCTCGTCAATAGCCACCGGGGAAATGATGTGTGAATCAATGATTCTGCCGCGGCAATGTCCGCCTCCCTCCCGCAGGAGATCAGCATTGGTCTGCAAAAGGGTTTCAACCTTGCCGCAGTCAAACCAGTGTTTAGTCGGAACAGCAGCAATGCGGGCGCCTTTTTTGATCATGAGTGCCATGGCATCAGTCAACTGAAATTCTCCGCTGGTGCGGATATCGCGTTCCATGATCTCTTCTAAGCACTGGAAAAGAAGTTCAGTATTGCGGAAATGATAAACCCCGATCAGGGCCAGATCCGATACTGGTTCCCTGGGCTTTTCCACCAGTCTGTTCACAATACCGTCAGGTCCGATAACAGCTACCCCAAATCTTGAAGGGTCCTGTACAGTTTTGACAGCAATAGCGGCGTCATGGAAAAGCGGCATAGGCTTCTCTGAATCCAGCACACACAGGGTGTCACCCAGAATAATCAGCAGAGGCTCCCTGACACCGTCCATCACGATATCTTTGGCTAAGTACACCGCATGGCCAAGCCCTCTGCGCTCATTCTGCTCGACAAAAAAAGAATCGAATTGATAGTTATCAGTAACCCACCGGCGGATATCAGCACCAAAATGTCCGATGATAAAAATCACCCGGCTCAATTTTCTGATACGCGAAACAGGATTCAGGATATGAGCCAGCATTGGGGAACCGGCGACAGGCAGCAGCACCTTAGGAAGAGTATGGGTCAAGGGTTGCAGCCTGGTGCCGGAACCAGCGACAGGAATAAGTACTTTCATAACACCGTCCTAAAGATTGTGAATTTTATCGCATCTTACGCCCTGATAAGCGTTGCGAGTGTCAAAGATCAGTCCCGCATGTTCCAGAATCATGCCATAATCAACGCCACGGGTGTGCTTAGTTGTGATAACAACAAGATCGTATTTTTTCAGGCCGGCCGGGGTCATCTTCACCCCTTTGACTGTCTGATCACCAATGGCGAAACTCTTGACAAACGGGTCGTAAAAATAAACTTCAGCGCCTTCTTCGGAAAGCAGACGATAAACTTCCAGAGCCGGGGATTCCCGCAAGTCGTCAATGTCAGGTTTGTAAGCCACGCCTGTCAGCAGAACGCGCGATCCGTTGAGCGGTTTTTTGTGAATGTTCAGGATGCGCGTGATCTTCTGCAGCACAAAACGCGGCATATTACCGTTGATATCAGTGGCAAGTTCGATAAAGCGATTGTAAAAATCGAACATCTTGGCTTTCCATGAGAGATAAGATGGATCCAAGGGGATGCAATGTCCGCCGATACCGGGTCCGGGATAGAATGTCATGAACCCGAAGGGTTTTGTAGCCGCTGCATCAATGACATTCCAGATGTTCATGCCCATTCGGTCGCACATCAGGGCCATTTCGTTGACAAGCGCGATGTTTACAGCCCTGAAGGTGTTTTCCAGGAGTTTGACCATCTCCGCCTCTTCAGTTGAATCGACTTTGATCACACAGTCAATAACTGCGGAATAAAGCCTGAAAGCCGCTTCAGTACATGAGGCCGTGCAGCCGCCTATGACTTTTGGGGTATTCTTCGTATGATATTCAGGGTTACCCGGATCAACTCTTTCAGGGGAAAAAGCCACAAAAACATCTTTACCCACAGTGAATCCAGCAAGTTCAACTTCATTGGCGATCAGCTCTTTGGTGGTGCCTGGATATGTCGTGCTCTCCAGCACGATCAGGAGGTTTTTATGCAGGATCTTTTTCACCTCGTCCATTGCTGACACAATGTAGGAAACATCAGGATCTTTGGATTTGCGTAATGGAGTCGGTACAGCGATGGAAATACAGTCCGCCGAAGACATTGCGGAATAATCATCGGAAAAAGATATCTTCTTACTTTTCAAAAGGCGCGCGATTCTTTCCGAAGGAACATCGAGCACATATGATTTTCCCGAATTCAACTGCCGTACTTTCTCGCTGCATATATCAACACCTATGACATGAAAACCAGATTCCGCGAATTCACAGGCCAGCGGCAGACCCACATATCCAAGACCAGCTATACCGACAATCGCTTTACCGGATTTGATTTTTTCCAGCAGTTTCACACAATTCTCCTGATACAATTAATTTTAATCATCAATATACATTCGCAGCCCCTGAGTGTCAATAAACAAGGGATGATATCTTCGATTCACAGCAGTTTGATTCGAGAATCGGATACATTTACGCTGCAATTCATTATCTGGTATGCTCATGCAAAATCTGAACTATCGATGACCTTAGCGGTATTGATCCAGAAACTCTGCGAACATGCAGCAGATCATATCCAGTTGACTGTCCTGAATGAGAAACGATGGCAGCAGCCTCCACACAGTTCCAGCCGTTACATTAACCAGAACCCTGTTGTCAAAAAAATGATCTTTGAGTTTTGCGGCTGCGGCAGAGTCTTTCAGGTCAACCCCGAGCATCAGACCCTTACCCCGGACCTCCTTGACAAGATCAGGTCTCCGGGCCGAAACATCCTTCAGTTTTTTCCTGAATCTTCTGCCTTTCTTTACCAGCAGATCATCGAGCCTGTCGCGCCTGATAATCTCCAATGTCTTGAATCCCAAACCACAGGCAAGAGGATTTCCGCCAAAGGTGCTGCCATGATCTCCGGGGGTAAACACCTCAGTCGGCTTCTCATTTACAATACAGGCCGACAAAGGCAACCCACCGCCAAGACCTTTTCCAAGCAGGATAATGTCGGCATGGGATGACACCGAATTCCCGGCCAGAAATTTACCGGTGCGGAACATGCCGGATTGAATCTCATCCTGAACCAGAAGAAATCCGTACTTTTTCTGCAACCGGATCAACTCTTCCAGCATCCACTGAGGGATCTCCCGGACACCGCCTTCACCTTGAAGCGGCTCGATAAAAAGCGCAGCAGTATCTTTACTGAAAAAACTATCAAGCCGCTGTTTTTTCCCGATCGGAATGACTACAGATGGAAACAGAGGCTGAAATGGTGCTTTAATGCTCTCTCTGGTGCACAATGAAAGAGCTCCCATCGTCCTGCCATGAAAATTTCCATCGATTGTGACCATGGCCGCTCTTTTTCCACCCCAGTGCTTCCGGATTATTTTGATTGCGGTTTCACAGGCCTCAGCACCGGAATTAGCGAAATAAACAGCGTTTTTCCCGGTTTCACAGCATAGTTTTTCTGCCAGAGCGGCAGCTTCTGAACTCTCGAAATAATTGGATAAGTGCAGGTATGATCCGGACTTTTCGCGAAGCAGCTGCTGAAGCTCCGGATGATTGTGCCCGAGAACATGTACGCCCAGTCCTCCGTAGGTATCGAGAAAGTTCCGGTTTTCAATGTCACAGATGTAGCACCCAAAGGCGCGGGAAATCCTTAAAGGGACTCTCCTGTATGTATCCATGATAAACTGTGATGAATTCATGGGTTTCACTCACTCATCCTTTGCATTGAATTACTTTGTTTCATACTTCTGTTATGAGATCAAAGTCAGAATTTCTTTCGAAAACATTTACACAGAACCGGGACTAAGTTCAACTCTTGCTTGTGCACAAATGCGCTTTACTTTTCTTCCTGCAGAGTAAGGTAAAGAATTGTCGAGCCGTCTTCTTCTTCCTGCACCTCAACAACGCGAATATCTCCACGGCCACCGCGCAACTGTTTCTTCAGGAGCTGAAAACGCTCAATCAGAGGAGCGAAATTTATATGTCTATACATTTTCAATTCTTCGGCGAATTGATTGTACATGGCTTCCATAAAGAAAATATCCTCTTTAGCGATCCCCATCTCAATTACATCTTCTTTATCCAGCCGCATGAATTTGTCATTGATCCCAACGAGCATATTGCAGATTTCGTATTTGTTTTCCAGATTTCTCTTTTCCAGTATGCCTTTTGAGACTCCAGTGATCAGCCCTTTTTTCGACAACTCCCTCAAGCGTGTAAAATCAACGGGTTTGGTGTTTCTGGCGAACGGATCAAGCTCCACATGTGAGGTGTCGACCCTCTTCTTGTTGATCACTTCTTCGTCAGAAGTAAGCTCCGATGGGATCTTGATTGTCAAAAGCAGCTTCTTTTTTTCTCTCTTCTCAAGGTAATCCTTGGGCAAATCGAAGCTGAGCGTCGAATCAGCCCATACCGCCTCAAAAGCCAACAGCGCTGCAAAAATAATCAATCTCTTCACAAAAACCTCCCAGCCATCAGATGACTGTAAGCTCGCGATCTGATTTATTCAGGCTCATGCAACCCGTATCAGTGATCAGCACCATATCCTCGATGCGTACCCCTCCGAAACCCGGCAGATAAATACCGGGCTCAACTGTTGCCACCATACCGGGTTTAAGTATTTCTTCAGACAGCATCGCCAGTCGCGGGGCTTCATGGATATCAATTCCCACACCATGGCCGAGCCCGTGTCCGAAAAATTCACCGTTCCCGGATTTCACGATCACATCCCTGGCAACTGCGTCTGCCTCCCGACCTTTCATTCCAGGTTTGATAGCTTCAATCGCGGCTGCTTGTGCAGATTTAACCGTTTCATAAATCTCTTTATGTCTGTCTGACGCATGACCGATAACCACGGTTCTTGTCAGATCAGAACAATATCCATCGATAACAATGCCAAAGTCCATTTTCAGAAAGTCTCCATCCAGTACTGGAGTATTTCCAGTTTTGGCATGTGGAAAGGCTGAGTTTTTCCCTGCTGCTATAATCGAATCAAAGGACATTCCCTGTGCTCCGTTTTCAGTCAGGTAGCGCTCAAGCTCAGCCCGTATCTGACACTCTTTCATGCCGGCCCTGATATAAGTAAAAATGTACTCAAGGCCTTTCTCCGTGAGTTCAAGAGCTTTACGGATAGAATTGACTTCGCACTCATGCTTGATAATCCTCATCCCGCTCAAAATCGAGTTATTGGCATGCAACACCTTATCAGATGTCAGATCGCAGAACTTTTTATACTCATTGTATGGAAGAGTCCCCTCAAACAGCACTTTTTCTTTATCTGAAAGTATCTCTTTGATCAGATCAGAAGACTTTCCCTTTGCGTCAATAAGTTCACCGCCTTCAATAGCGTCAAAATAGGGTCTGGCCTGAACAGCGTAAATAAAATTAGTCAAAAGTCTTGTCCTGGTCCTGTCGATAATCAGATAACCGGCTTCATGGGCCAGGAAACCGGTCAGATAGAACAGGTTCTGCACAGAATGAATGATAAAAGCATCAGCCTCTTGTTCAGCCATATGCTCCAGAAGTTTTTTTATCCGTTCGTTATGGATTCCAGTCAATGCAATCCTCCATCCTTTTTCCCCAGCGTCACAGTGTAACTGGCCTGTCGCTTCAGAAACTCACCAGCCAGTTCCGTCACCTGTCCACAGCTGATTTTCTCGACCTTCCCGACAACTTCATCGATTCCAACATTGCGGTTATAATAGAATTCGTATTTGGCCAGTCTCAGCATGCGGTTGTATGTGCTTTCCAGCGAAAGGAACAGACTGCTGATGTACTGATTCTTAGAAATTTCCAGTTCTTTTTCCGTAACGCCGTTCTTGATCAGAGTCTCAATTTCACTCCAGATTGTTTCATTTACAGTTTGGAGATTTTTCGGATCGCAGGCTGCATAAATCGCGAACAGGCCCGTGTTCATGTATGAAAGAAGATAAGAAAAGGTGGAATATGCCTGTCCGAGTTCTTCCCGTACCTTCTGGAATATTCGCGAACTCATGCTCCCGGCCAGAATATTGTTGAGCATATTGAACTGATACAGCCGGTCATCAAGATGGGCTATGCCGGGAAACCCGATTAAAAGATGACACTGTTCAATTTCTTTATCCCTGTGCAGATATCCGTTCAAAAAACCCACCTGATCTTTTCCGCTCTTGGTAATACTGGTGCTGTGATTTTTCACTCCGCTGAAAATGGTTTTTTCCATTACCAACTGTTCGGCCCGGAGCGCATCGACTTTACCGCCGAATGTGAAAATAACATTTCCGGGGTGATAATTTTCATCGTAAAACTCGCGCATATTCCTGTTCCCTATTCCAGCAAGACTTTCAGGTGTTCCGAGTATTGGAAGTTTAAGAGCAGTATGATCGAAAATGTGATTAGGAAGCATATCATGGATGATTTCATCCGGGGTATCTTCGTACATCTTGATCTCTTCGAGGATCACATTTTTTTCGCGTTCAAAGTCGGAATTTTGGAATAATGGGTTGAAAACAATGTCACAGAGAATATCGAGCGCCAGTTCAAGGTGCTTCGACACGACTCTCGCGTAAAAGCATGTGTATTCCTTGG
>JAQTRI010000223.1 GCA_028711905.1 Candidatus Wallbacteria bacterium
ATAACCAAAAAACAGCAGCAGGTAGATTCCCCCAAAAGCTATCGGGAGCATTCCAAGAGGAATTGAGAGCAGTAATGCAAGAATCAGAAGCACCCACAGAGAAGCGAAAAAAATCCATATGTGCTCTTTAAGTGGTTTTTTCTGGCGCAATTCTTCCAGGTTCTGGCGTTTGAGAAACATGTAGCTGATTTTTTTTATTTCAGGGGAATCAGGGTAACGGCTTTCCAGTAATCCGAAAAAATAATGGGCTCGTTCCAGGTATCCCTCAGCCTTTTCCGTGTCTGTCTCGGTTTTTGCGTAATTGATGTATGCAAGGGCAGTTGCGTGCAGCATGCCTGCAGCAGTTTCATCTTCCATAGGGACCCCGCACAACCATTCCAGCAATTCGATAGCCAGGTGAAAATCACCGGCCTTTTCAGCTTCTTCACTGATGCGTTTCAGCTGTCTGACAGTTTCCAGCGCGCGTTTATCACATCCTGTTTCTGTCACCACTTTTTTTAATAGAGAAACTGCTTTGCGCTGATAGCCGTTTTTTATGAAAATCTCGGCCATCTGCCAGTAGATATCCCCTTTTGATACCCCAATAGCATAAAATTCTTCTCTACGGGCGTCACAGATTTCCAGCAACCCGTTGAGCAGATCCACTGCTTTTTCCGTTTCTCCCCGGGCTAATGCTATCTTCAGATAAAAGCATCTGATAGCCACCTGCCAGTTGCGACTTCCCTGTTCTCCAACTCCTGCCAGTAGGACAACCGCAGTGTCAAAATCTTCTTTTTCAAGGAAAGCATAGGTCATGGTAAGTATGATGAAAGTCCTTAGTTCCTTGCGTTCATTGGAAAAAGACAAAATCAATTCCGTCACGACCCCCAGCAGGCGTGGATGGAAATTCACGATCATCGTGGAGAAATCTCGAAAGAGTTGATAGTAGAATGATGTATTCTCCTTTGTGACAAAATCCATTTCCCACAAGGTTTTAAATATTTTCCGCTCGTTTTCTGTAAATGAAGCTGCGTAATCTTCGTCACTTTTTATGTACAGCACACGCTTGCCGAGTTCGAGTATCAGTAACGGGAAGAAAGAGTTCAGGGATTCCTCTTCGATAAATTCCTTGAGCTTGATCCATTTTTTTTCGCTCACCGTAGCACCCCGGCAAGAGCCTTTTCCAAACGCCTGCGGATAGAGATCCAGACAGCAATCGTCAGGATGAATTCAAAAAAAAGAAATGAGTTGTATATAAGTGAATAAGTCAGGGCGGGGGTCCCGACTGGGGCGTAAGAAGAGAAAAAAAACACTCCTGAAACTACATGGCAGAGATATCGCATTAAAAACCCTGCGCCAACGGCCATAATTTGAAACCTGATCCGTCTGCCGCGCGCAAATCCGGATATGCCCATGCATCCGAATGCAAGCGGATAATCAAGCAGCATCTGGACTGGATGAACCACAAAACCGTCTGTCATGCTTCTGATCACGCCAAGCAGGGCTCCGCAGTTGAATCCGGAGGCCGGACCGAGAATCAGACCGGCAAGCAGAAGGGGCAGGCACTCCATAGAAACCGATCCGCCCTGCGGCATTTTGAAGATCTTGAACATACCCAGAACAAAAGACAGACTGACTGTTAGAGCGCTGAATGTAATCTGCCGCAACCTGGTATTATTCCGAATAGCCAATGTTTTCACTTTCAACACAAACCGGAAGCTGTCGGGAATTATCCTCCGGCTACTTCCAAGGGGATTTCATGGCGTGATCACGGTAGTGAGGTATTCCTTGATGTTTCTCTCCTCGTAGTAAGAGCCGCTGTCGCAAGTCCCTTTTATCGTATGATCAGACACTATGGTTATATGGTTGTTTTTCAGGACTTCCAGCGCCTTTCGAGTATCCGAATCAGAGCAGTCAAGCACAACCAGAACCCGGCAGGGAATATAGCTGAGAGTGGTATAAACATACTCGATATTGACATTTTCGTCAGCAACCAGTTTTAAAACACGAGCGAATTCGCCAAGCCTGTCTTCAATGTCGGCGATTATCACTTCGTTTTCATAGGCTTTGATTTTAGCCTGTTTCAGAGCTTTCATAGCCTTTTGATAATCTAAAGCGATGACTTTAACCTTAGTGGCTGTCTCACTGTCCTTAATACATGTTACAGCTTTTATGTCAACGCCACTGTCACGGATAATCGACACGGCTCTGTAAAGCTGTCCGGGCTTATTCGCAAGCTCCAAAACCAGTTCCTTTACCAGCATTTTACCCTCCAGAACATTTCTGACTATACTTTAACAACTAATAATCCCGTTTTCAAGTTTCATTCCCGACCATTTCATTCATTGAGCCATGCCATGGCATGGCTCTACTCAATACTGTTGCACAGAATGCGGACCGTATTGCTTTTGAACAGGGAATCCTACGCCATCAGCCAGTGGTGGCAGATCAGGATAATCCGCCCTGATCCGTTCTACAATATCCGCAAATGACCATTCTCCAAAAGGCACGCCTGACACATCTTCCTCTATCACATCAATAGCTTTCACCACATCAAGAACTTCGATGGTTTCATAAGGTCCACTTCCTGCAACATCCATCAGACCCGGATCACCATAAAAGGCCTTTCCGCAAATTACAACAAGCAGAACATCGGAAAGATCAGCTTCCAGCAGATTCGCGAAAGGATCCTGACTGACTTTTCTGAAAATGGCAAAGTCAGCCTCCTTCCCGGTTTCGATGCTGCCGAGAAATTCATCGAAGCCACAAATTTCAGCAGGACGGATCGTAATCATTTCAAAAAGATCTTTAGGAGAAAAAAAACCATTCATCGTGTCATTACTGACTTTCCAGGCAAACTGCAGTTCTTCCAGAATATTGTTTTTCCCAGTAACGCTCCAGTCCGGTGCAAGCGCTACTTTTACCCCCAGTTTAACAGCCAGATCAGCCCTGGTAGTCTGTCCATAGCATGCAATATTGCTCTGAGGAGACCAAACCAGACCCATGCCGGTGTCACTCATCAGACGGAGCTCCTCGGTCTGAAAAGCCGTACCGTGTATAATCACTGTTTCCGGGCGCAGAAGTCCCAGCTTGCGCAGTTCCTCGAGTTCCCCCCTTGATCTGTCATCGATTCCTTCACCCAGATGAATAATGTGCCGTTTGGTTTCCTGCCGATCCAGTTGCAACAAGATCTGCATTGCCCGCTTCATCTCCCTCGGCTGCAGGGGATGGATACTGGTGCTTACAAAATCCTCGCAGCACAGATTAAATGAATCAAGATTCCGCACAAGGGTTTTGATTCCTGTCAGCTTGTCCATGCCTTGAATCATCACTGCGCCGGAAATCATAGCCTTTATTTCCGCAAAACGATTGATGGCAACCTTGCCGGCGATTTGCTTTTGAATCTCTGTTCTTGGTTTAACATGACTGCTGTATTCCTTTGTCGAGGCCCACTGATAACGGTTCTGAAATGTCCTGCCAGGTCTCCATGGAAGAAGAAAATTATAGGAAGGATGATTATGGCTGTCGATAAAACCCGGATAGATGTACCCATTAGTCTCTATCAGCCTGGCATTCTTTTCAGGGACATTGTTTCTCATTCCGATCCAGGCTATCTTACCCTGATGAACCATCACCGCTCCATCAGTTATTACCCTGAGATGGTCTACTATGGTACCTGTGAACACGGTGATTTCACCGGTCAGGCGTGATCCGGCACATCCGGGATAGTGCCCCGTCTCCTGGTTCATGTTCCAGACAAACACCAGGACCAGGATCAGGATCATTATCAAAACAGGGAGAATCGGCTTCCAGTTCTTCAAATCACCCCCGCAGCTTGGCGCAAGCGGTTAAATGTTATAAGCTGATTATACAGGATTTCATCGAGCTGATACAGCAATGTTTTTCCTGCTGATCAGATATTTTCAGTGATCATCAGATTGATTTTATTGTTGCGTGGAGAGCTCCTGCTGAACTCAATGCCTGCAGTATAGATATCACATCTCCCGGTGTTGCCCCGATGCTGTTTAATGCATTTACCAGGCTCTCAACATCGGTTCCCTCTTCGAGCACCATTCCCGCGCCCTCGCCCGGACCGCCCTGCCTCGCGATAGTTACTTTCAGATCTCCATGTACGACAGCCACTTTTGAGACCTTCACCTGCTCTCCCATGACAATAGTACCAGTCCGCTCGTTGATCACAATCTGTGCCGCTTCATCAGTTGTGACGGAAAGTTCAAGCAGCCTGGCGACAAAGGCCGGGACCTGTTCTCTGAGGCTGAAAGGGACATTCACCCGCAACTCTCCGGCATCAACGGCAGACGCAAAATCAGCAGCAAAGAAATCGTTTATCGCTTTTTCCACCCTTGAGGCAGTTGTGAAATCTTTCCTGTCAAGAAGAAGCCCGACTGAGCCGTCCGAGCAATAATCAACCGGGACTTCGCGCTCAACAATGGCCCCACCGGCAAGCCTGCCAACTGTCAAATGTGACTGATTTCCTCGTCCGGCGGCTATACCAGTGCCGAATACTCCTACAGAAAGAGCTCCACCTGCAACCGCATACGCCCTTCCATCCGCAGCCACAAGCGGCGTTTGAAGCAAAACCCCATTCTGCAGGCTGGAAGCGTCTCCCAGAGAGGAAATCAGGACATCAATCCGTTCGCCTTCTTTGGAGAATGGGCCAAGATCTGCTGTCACCATTACGGCTGCGACATTCTTGGGTTTGAGAACCTTTTCATCGGCTTCGATCCCGAACTTTTTCAGCATGTTGATAGCTGAGAGGATGCCGATATTGGACTTGTCCCCGGTACCGTTCAGCCCGACTACCAGACCATATCCTGTCAGCTGGTTGGATCTGACCCCTTTGACAGAGCAAATATCTTTCAGCCGGACCACCGGACCTGTGATGCCCGCAGCTGTGAAAAGCAGTAAAAGGGCCAGTATCTCGCAGCGCATGATTTCCCCCTAAAAAATGGCCTGCAGTAGGCGCTGGATAAGTCCCGGTTTCTGGCTGTCAGTCACCACACCCTTACCCTGGTACTCTATCCTGGCTTCCGCCAGTCTGTTCGATTCTATTGTGTTTTCACGATCTATATCTTCATCCCTGACCAGACCGTATACAGATATCTCTTCAACTTCGTTATTGAGATTAAGCTTTCTCCTGCCCTCGATGCGGTAAGTCCCGTTGGGTAATACTTCGACGATTCTGGCCGTAACTGTGGCGCTGAAACTGTTATTCCTGGTCGTAGTGCCATTACCGTTATAAGAAGTGCTGGTATTAGCCCCTCCAAGGGGTATGAATTTCATAAACCCGCTCCCGGTCTGCAC
Organism: Candidatus Wallbacteria bacterium; assembly: GCA_028711905.1. Lineage (GTDB taxonomy): Bacteria > Muiribacteriota > JAQTZZ01 > JAQTZZ01 > JAQTZZ01 > JAQTRI01. The sequence continues at coordinate 5,305 of JAQTRI010000223.1, forward strand.
ATTGCCGTTCATGCTCTCCTTGTTGGTTGTCGAGGCTCTCTGCTGAGCCGAGGCGTTTTCTACGATCAGTACAGTGACAACATCTCCTGTTTTGCGTGCTTTATGTTCGGAATACAGCGAAAAATCATCACGCCACAGCGATTCGGCTCCAATAGCCCACTGCGAAATCAAGAATATCAGGAAAATCAGTCTGATCATCGCATCCCCCGGAAAAAGTTCGTTAAGAGTGTTATCGGTTAATCGGTCCATTAATTAAGAGAAAAGAATTACTTTGACGCGGAAACCAGCTTGATTTTGAAATTCCCGATCCCTGGTACTGAGAGCTCCAGCCGCTCAGGAATACGCTTTTGATCGCGCGACACTGACAGGCGAACTTTAGTCCCACTTGGAAAAACCCCAGGAAGGTCTATTTCCGGTGCAAGATAAAACCGCTTTTCATCGCGGCTCTGGCCCAGAATGATCTCGCGAAAACTGTTGTCAACAAAAAGCTTTAATCTCAATTCAGCAGTTCCATCTACCGGGTCATTACACAGTCGATAAATGAAAGACAGAGGGTCACAGACCGTATCCTGCAATGGCAATTGCCGCATTCTCAAAGGAATTAATTCTTCCAGACCCGCAATTTTGTCAACCAGGTGTGGATACTTTTCAATCAGTGAATTATCCGGTTTAACCAGCAAAAAAACAAAATACCCGTTCTCATAACGCAGAACCAGAAAATTCTCATGAATCTTTTTAAAGCTGGTATCCTGCCTGTACTGGAGAAAGTGCCCCTTGTTTAAATCATACTTGCTGGAGCATGTAATGTGGAAGGGTACCAGAACTTCGGCCAGTCCGCGGCTTTCGGCCTTGAGCAGAACCGACAGAGTACCGGATTCTATGAGAAATGCAAGACTGACATCCCCCACCTTCATTCCCAGGTAGGTTACATCATACTCCAGTCGCATGTTTTCTGCAGGAAAAGTGCTGCCTCCTCCTGAAAGGGGCAGCCCGGACAAA
>JAQTRI010000224.1 GCA_028711905.1 Candidatus Wallbacteria bacterium
GTCCCCTTGCAGAACAACCTCTGAGAGCTTTTCAGACATTCCTGGTAACTCCCCAGGTTGAACACCTTTATCTTGCGCATCTTGACAGCCAACAGCTTGTTGTTGACCTTTTTCAGGCGCTCACGGAACACCATGATCAGTTTAACGGCAAACTCCGTGTTCTGCATGATGATATCCAGGAAATTGTCCCTGCTCAAACAAAGCAGTTCCGATTTAACAACAGCACGGGCTCCGGCTGTGCGTGGTGAACTCAGAATCAGAGCCATGTCTCCGAAAATGTCACCGGTCCTGATCGTATCCAGTATCACCGTGTTACCATCGGAGTCATAGACAAAGATTTCTATCTGGCCTTTTTTGATGATATAGCAAAAAGTCGCAGCATCCCCTTTATAAAAAAGAACATCGCCCTTATCTTTGGTAATAGTGATTTTCGTGAGATCTCCGCGACTCATTCAAGCCTCATCAACGAATTAGTGATCACCCGCCAGTGAATCACATATTCGGCATTTTCCTGCCATCCCATCATTCTACCACATCCTCCCATCTTAGTGGAGCGTCAAGAATTTTCCATTCAGTTCTCTGACCAAAGGTTACAGATACAATATGACCGGGAACTTTCAACTGACAAATTTCTGTCTTCTGTCCTTTGCGCTCCAGTATCAGCAAACCCGGAAGGGGACACGATATGAGCCTGAAAGCCCTCAGCGCGGATATACCTTCTCCGGACTGTTTGGACGCCGCTTCCTTGGCTGTGAACAGGCGGTAAAAATTCGGCCAGTCCTTAGCACCGATTAACTCCCATTCTTTCCTGCAGGCAATGTAGTCAAGGAGAGAAGCGGAACGGGGCACCACTTTTTCGATATCGATCCCAACAGGAAATCCGGCACAAACCGCAGCCACCATCGTATCCTTGTGCGACACGGACCAGTGGACACCACCATCAGGGAGCGGTGCGCCGAACTCGGATTTGACGACCTGATTCAACCTGAATCTGCCACAGGTGGCACTCATCATCAGAGCCACCCTGGAAAGTTCACTGAGAATACGGTTCTTTTCCCGCGCAGAGTGAGCACCTGTCTCCACTTGAGCAATGACCGGGAATATCGAGCCTGTCAGGATATCATCATCCACATCAACCCCAGCAGGCCAAGAAAAACGAACTTGGTCTCGACAATCGTTTCAAACAGCATAGCTTGATTGAACTTGATCATTTTGTAATAAACAAGGTAGATAACCGTATACAACGGTCCGGACAAAATCAACCACGATATCCGGGGAAAGCCTCTGCTGTGCAGCAGGTACCAGGCAAAAACTCCCAGGCTCAGGCTGAGAAGTGCCAGAAAAATCTCCGTCTGCTTCTTGCCGATAACCACAGGGAGAGTTTCCTTGCCGATCAGCCTGTCCCCCTCTATATCCATCAGATCGAGGGCCACGGTTTTGATAAATGTCAATAGAAATATCAGGCACAATGCGAAAACATGACGCAGATCAGAAGATCCGATGCGGTTGATCAGCGGGAGGAAGCCTACAACTATAGTCATGGCAGCAGCCGTAAAAAGATCTTTGGAAAGTGGAATTTCGTTGAACCAGCGGTTAGGAAAATCCTGGGACGGTTTCCTGATCTCGACCTGGTAGAGATACCCGGCCAGCAGTGCCAGAGCAAGCAGTGAGCCCGTAACATTCGAATCCACGAATGCAACTATCAATGCCAGAACGATGCTGACCCCGCTGAGCCTCATCTGTAACTTGTTTCTGCGGACTGATAAGGGGATAGTCTTGCGCTGCCGGTTCAGGGTATACATGGCGTATGTATAGAAAAAAGCCATCATAGGAAAAAGGCTCTCCTCGGGAGTCATCCATCCGCCTGCCGGATATCGGTAAACAGCCAGGGTAAAAACCGACAGCATGGCCGCTCCCATGGATACGAGCAGGTTGGAATGCAGCAGAAACGCCGTCAGGGCAAACAGCCAGTATCGCCAGGGATCCCTGACCCTGCCGAATCCCTTGAGACGGTTAATCACATCCGCAGTGATCCAGTTGGGGGTGGAAGCGCCTGCGGTAACTCCCACATGGGTGAAATCCTTGAAATCCTCTTCATTCAATTCAACGGCGGTTTCCACATGGAACGACCTGATTCCCCTCTGGTGCGCGATCTCAGCTAAGCGCCTGGTGTTGGCGCTGTTTTTTCCCCCGACCACGACAACTGCGTCAACAGTTCCGGCCAGCTGATGCACCTCCTGCTGACGATCGGAAGTCGCCTGGCAGATAGAATCAAAAACCAGGCACTTGCCGTATCTCTTTCTGATGAGACCGGAGATTGCTTCGTACTCCTGTTCATTGAAAGTTGTTTGAGCTATTACAATGGCCCGTTCCGCCTCAGGAAGCTGGTCCACCTCGTCCTGAGTTTCTATCACTACATGCCCGGCAGGAGCGAAGCTCTGAAGACTGATGATCTCAGGATGCCGCCTGTCCCCAACAATGACGACAAAGTATCCCTGATCGGAGTATTTCTTGATTTTATGCTGGCTGGATAAAACATGCGGACAGGTAGCATCCACAATATTCACACCGCGGGAGCGCAACTGCTCGATTTCCTCGCGTGGCATGCCGTGCGCACGGACAATCAGCACTCCGGAGCTGATCTCAGTCGAACTTACGGCAGCCTCAATGCCTTTGATCTGCAGCGCTTCCACTGCCTGCCGGTTGTGAATCAGCGGACCGCTGGTGAAAATCCTGGTGTCCTGACGAGTGGTCTTAAGAGCGATCTGAACCGCCCTTTTGACGCCCATGCAGAAACCCGCTGTTTTCGCGAGCGTGATCTTCATCAGTCTTTGAAGAGAATCATCATGGACACAGCCTTTACCTCTACCCGCGTTTCCACGCTTCTGAAGTCTCCTGATGCGACCTTTTCCCTGTCAGCAGCGACTTTCCATATCCCGCCGGAAAGCTGAAATTCCCTGTCAATGCGGGAAGGATTGATCAGAACCAGAATTTCTGTCCAGATATCTCCGCAAGCCCCGCCATCAATGCTATACCCGATACATCCGCCCTCAGACGGCAGGTTCGAACCATCGAAAAAATGGATAAATTTACGGATTCCATCCGCTTTTTCCATGCGGAAAGACGGATGTTCAGCCCTGATGCGGATCAAACCCTGGAAATAACGGAAAGTATCCAGATTGTTCCATTTCCAGTCCCAGTCGATCCGGTTGATTTCATCAGGAAGATTGTATGAATTGTGCTCCCCTTTTTTGGTGCGCAGCATTTCCTGCCCCGAGTGGATGAAAGGAATACCTTGAGAAGTCAAAACTATTGCCGCTGCTAAGCGGTGCATGAACACCATCTCCTGAGTTGAAGCTGATCCTGCAGACAGGGTGATCCTGTCCCACAGCGTCTGATTGTCATGACAGCTGGTGTAATTAATGGTTTCCAGCGGTGAATCGGCAAAAAGATCGATACTGCCACGGATGCCCCTGACAACTTCCTCTCGATTGATTCCTGCCTGTACAAACCCTGGCCCATTATCCCAGACACTTCCCTTGAGCGCATCCCTGAAAACATCGTTAAAAACAGAAAATCCCTTGGAGCGCTGGCTGCCTTTCTCGGTTTTTGCTATACCCGTGTCTCCGCCGGCCCAGGGTTCTCCATAAATAAGGACCTCAGGGTTAATGGCTCTCAGTTCCCTGACGATATGCTCCATGGTTTCCAAGTCTATCAGCCCCATCAGGTCGAAGCGGAATCCGTCCATCCTGTATTCACTGACCCAGTATTTCAAGCTGTCCAGAATAAACTTCCTGCCCATCGGCGATTCGCTCCTGAACTCGTTGCCGCAACCTGAACCGTTCCAGAATGTGCCGTCTTCTTTCATGCGATAATAATAATTTCCGGCCATCGCGCCAAGTCCAAACATCTTGGTGGGATCTGTTTCGGCTGTGTGGTTGTAAACAACATCCAGCACCACTTTGAATCCTTTCCGATGCAAGGCATCGATCATGGTCTTCAATTCCCGCACCCTGCTGCTGTCGTCTGTTCTGGAAGCATACCATCCGTCCGGAGAATTGAAATGCACCGGCATGTATCCCCAGTTGTAATCATCGGAAGCTTCGTTGTTCTCGAAATCCTGCACCGGCATGATCTGAATGACATTGACTCCCAGTTCGCTCAAATGATCGATTCCGGTCAGAATTTCCGGGTGATCCGGATGTTTAGTCCCTGTCTCGGTAAGCCCCAGATACTTTCCTTTAGCGCGAATACCGGAATTGCCGCTGATGGTAAAATCCCTGATGTGCAGTTCATAAATCACGCTCTGTGAGATGTCGAAAACCGGAGAAAAGTGCACAGGAGTATTATCCCGAACAATCAAACCCCTGCCATTGTGAGAAGTGTTACAGCGGGAATACGGGTCGATCCCCTCCCTGACCATACCTTCCCGCTCAACCTTTATTGTGTAGTAGAGCCCTTCCAGACTTTCTGAAGCAGCAGTTTCCCACACCCCCCCCGGCAGCCTGTGCATAGGAAGCTCCCTTGCTGCAGGCCCTGCAGATGACGGATAAAGGACCACAACCACTGAGCAGGCGTCAGGCGCAAATACGCGCAGTACAGTACGCTCATTTTCCCTGATTATTCCCAGGGTTGTATCTGATCTGAACATCGGCGCGTCCAGCACTTCTCCCAGCCGGACCGGGATCTCCCCCATGTGATTTGAAGTCAGACGCCATTCGCCACGGCAAATCTCTTCCAGCGAAGAAAGGGAAAGAGCCGGGATCACAAAATCCAGGCGGAACATCCCGGGACCGATTGTCCGGGCGATCGGGGGCGCGACAGGAATATCCCGTGACCCACTCCTGAGGGTAAACCCGCCTGAAGCAAGCCCCTCAGAAGACACAGGACCTGCGACCGTCAAACAAAGGGTTGTCTCGGTTCCGATCGAAGCTGTCATTAATTTTGGAGACAGGTCCGGCTTTTGTGTGTAAACAATTGAATCATTCTGCATCAGGTAAACCTCCCTCTCCTGATTAATATGAAAAAAACGATCCGGCGGGTCCTTGGATTCCCACTGTCCGAACTTGGGAAGCAATCCGATCTTCTTTCCAGATAATCCGAGTGCTCGCGGGTCGATCTCGAAAACCACTCCGGATTCATCCTTTCCCGAGGCTTGAATATTCATCCCTGCACTGTTGTCGGTCGCATTCCAAACCCACAGACACCATCCATCATAATCATTTCCAAATCTGAAATATCGTACTTTCAAGGTGTCACCGGCCATAATCTGCATCCAGGAATAGACAGCCATCACCAGCAGGACAAAAACCTTTCTATTCATGTCCTTTTCCATCCTTCCAGCGTTTTTCTCGCCATTGCAAGGATCTGATCGTCATCACAGGGTTTGGGAATAAACAGGGCCGCTCCCGCACTCAGAAGCTTAGCTACCTTATCTCTGTTGTCCGGAGCCGAAACTGCAATCATCATCGAACGCTGGTTACGCGAGCGCATCTTTCGAGCAATCTCGATGCAATCCATCCCCGGAAAATTGACTTCTGTTATCACTAAATCCGGCGCCGTGTTTTCAATGATCTCAAGCAGGGATTCCTGACTGTCGGCTTCCCCTGATACTCTGAATCCATTGCTTTCAAAAAGACTGCGCCACTTTTTTCGGGAAAACTTGATCAGGTCCGCCAGAGCAACACTGTCCCTTTTCAGGTATTCAGTGATGACTCCTGTAACAGCCTCAAGATTAACGGGTTTTCCCGTACAAAGACCTGCGCCATGTTCCTGTGCCTTTTTGCAGACCTCAGCAGAATCTGAGGATGCAATGATTGTGACTGAGGGAAAACTGCGGCAAATCTCTTCAATCACGGAATATCCTTCATAACTACCGATGATCGGGTCAACAATCAGCAGATCAGGCGACAGCTTATCGCAAAGTTCCAAGGCCCTGTGCCATGAATCCACCTCTCCCACTACCCGGAACCCGTTTTCTGATAACATCCGGCTCGTCCGGTGCCTGGATGTCTCATTTTCCTCGATAACAACTACTTTTTTCATTGACAATCCGAAATAGACTGCCTGCGCCATTTTTTTTATGTCGATCGGTTTTTCCAGGCAGATTCCGAAGTCTTCGGCTTCCTTGAACTTCTCGGTTTGAGAAGAAACAACGACAATGGTCGAATCAGCTCTTTCAATTCGCAATTTTCGCAAAACAGGCAGCATGTCCACGCCGGAAATGGATAACTCTGAAACAACGAGATCCGGCCTGACGGCGCGGATAACTCCATTGACATCAGCAATAT
>JAQTRI010000225.1:0-2044 GCA_028711905.1 Candidatus Wallbacteria bacterium
GAAGAAGCCGAAGTAACTGGAATGGCTGTCCACCTCGTCAGGCCCCAGGAAACTGAGGAAAATCGCATCTGCAAATGGAATTCCTGGGCGGAACTCATCGTTAAGTGTGGTCCTGACATAGTCCAAGCCCGGGAACTTGGATGAATTGGCGAAATGCCATCGCTTTACATTAAGTGGGTTTTCTTTCAGAAGTCTTTCCAGGGTCTCGAACACGAAGATTGTGTTCTGGGTGGCGTCCAGTCTTGAAGAGCTGTAGTCCCAGGACTTGATCGAGGCATTGAAAAAAGTATAGGCTGCAGCTATCACAAGCGAAGAAATCACGACAGTGACCATTATTTCAATCAGTGTGATTCCTGAATCGGAAGCCGGATTATTGAGTTTCAATATCATGCCGTTTACCTGTAATCAGCCTTGCCTCTGTAATAATCCTTTAAAAGGACCGTGTGCCATTGCGCTAAAACTCGAAAGCCTTCAATCGGACCTTGGTTTTCCTGTATTGGGGTCCAGTATAACCCTTTTCTCCGCGTTAGTAAAAGAAGAGCGGAAAATGAACTCGTTTCGAGGCAGCGGGTCAAATCCGTTGGATGTAGGGAGACCTTTTTCCGTGAAGAGAATGTAATAGGGGCTGGAATTCTCCCTGGCATAGTCTAAGCCGGGGAAATCAGAAATGCTGACCCCTGCCGAAAACAAATAACTTTCATCACTCTGCAGCCGGTCATCAGGCTTCCAGGAAGACTGTGCCGCATCGTAGCGGAATCTCCAGAGGGAATAGCTGCGCCTGGTTTCGATTACCATGCCGTAGCAAACGGTTATGTATGCCTCACTGGTGCCTTCCATAACCATGATTTCCTTATTGGAAAGAGACTCGTTCATCAGAAAACGCAGGTCTGCACAGAAAGCTGTGACATCCCCGTCAAGTTGATAGTCGTAATACATATGGCTCATGTTGGGATAGGCGATAGAAGTTACAAGCCCGATGATGGCTACAACAATCATCAGTTCCAGTAAAGTGAAGGCACGGAAATGTATCAACTGACCGCTCTTTGCGCTGCCGCTCCAGTCAACAATCTGTCATCTCCGGGATCAGCTGGCCGCCGGTCCGGCCTCGTCACATGTAGCCGGAATAGTTGCCGGGGGAGTATACAGATACCCGGCAGGAGCCAGGTTTTTTTCGCCATCGTAGCGGAGCCACACCTGCAGATCATCCGGAGTTGCGCTGGTCGGATCGTACAGACCGTCTGACCCGTAAGAGAATAAAAGAAAACCGTAGGGGGGCGTCTGGCGGTAATAAACAACATACGGATGGCCCCAGGCATCGTAGCAGACTTCCGATTCATCACCTTCCATATAGGGAGAGCCGGACATGCCGCCCCACTTTTCAATGGTCTGAATCCAGGCTGAACCATCGGCGCGGGTACGCTTGCCGATAGGGCTGACGATCAGATCTTTGGTGATCACAGGCATTTCTCGCATATGCATCAGATATACCTGGCACTGGCTTTTGATGGACGCCATTTCCTGTTCAGTGGAATTTCTCCGTCCTTCGTCAATGATGGATGTGAATCTGGGCAGGGCAACTGCCGCTAAAATGCCGATCACCACCAGAATAATCATCAGTTCGATCAGTGTGAAACCTTGTTTTTTCATGAAGCGTCTCCCGGATGGAAATACATCAAATGTCACATACCTTTGTATGTTTGCTTATTATAATAGTAGCAGAAAAATCTGTTTTGTCAAAGTTTGTTCGGGACAATCCACTTACCCGGCCCAGCGGGGATGATGAAATCTGAGACCGGCCTGGAGCCGGGCACGACAAAGCTCTTTGTTTACAGCTGTTTCAGGCAGGAAAAAAATAAATTAAAGTCCGGTAAAATTCCGGACGATAGGTAAGATGAAAATGACGCGGTTTGTCCCAACACCCATCAACTTCCCGGCAAATCGCGTTTTTTTTTATTGCCGCTTATCCAGCGAAGCTGGATTAGCGGCAGTTATCCATCCCGCAATTCAACAGCGGGATGGATTGGGATTCTGATGAAAGCATAGT
>JAQTRI010000225.1:2144-6286 GCA_028711905.1 Candidatus Wallbacteria bacterium
GCAATTCAACAGCGGGATGGATTGGGATTCTGATGAAAGCATAGTCGGCAGCGAAGCTGGATTAGCGGCAGTTATCCATCCCGCAATTCAACAGCGGGATGGATTGGGATTCTGATGAAAGCATAGTCGGCAGCGAAGCTGGATTAGCATAAAAATGGCTTTACAGCCTGACAGGGACATTTTCCACAAAATTGCCGAAAATGTCGCTCAATTTCCTGATCACCAGACTGGCTGGAGCGGTTTCCTCGAAAGAAATGGTCAATCCGCACAGATCCCGGTCCATCACAATGCCTGTTATGCTTGTTGCGCAATCGTAACTATCTGTATCCCTGGCAGTCAGGTGGTTTACCGGTTCGCTGAAAGAGAGATGCACTCCACGCTCAACAGTTGTTACAGCCTTGATCGAGGGAGGGGAAACATCGCTGATTCCATCGGTCAGAGTCAGGGTAGTGCTTTCATACGGGGTGCTGAAAAAGATTTCGCGGTCAGAGGCAAGAGGATGACCGTCCAGAAACAGCGAGAGTCTCTCTCCCTGCTTTACACCATCGGGATCAACGGTTTTCGGATCATCGACATACACATGCATGACTCCAAAAAAACCTGGGATCTTGATCCGGCACTGTCCGCAGAGCACTCCGGACTCGGAACAGGCGGTGACTATGCCACCAACAGGTGCCGGTTCCCCGTTGGAGGAGACTTTTCCCAGCAGGTCAAAAAAAATACCTGTTACCACCGGGGCTTGGGCGACACAGGACATCGCCAGTAACAGCATCATAAGCAATGAAGCCTTTTTCATCACTATACCTCCTTGACATAAATTGCATATCAATCTCTAAGTATTCTGTCATTTCCTGCGCCTGATGTAAAGTAATCGCCACAGGATCACTTTTTGACCGGAGAATCCCAGTTGATGCGGTCGAATAACTCTTTCCCGATCGCGGTAAATGCTTCAACCACTTCAGGGTCGAACTGGGTCCCGGAATTTTTTTTCAGCTCCTCGATGGCTTTTTCAGGGGTCAGCGCGTGGCGGTATGATCTGGTTGAGGTCATGGCATCAAAAGCATCGGCCACAGCCGATATGCGGGCCTCGACAGGGATGTCGCTGCCTGCGAGTCCTGATGGATACCCCTTGCCGTCATACCGCTCGTGGTGAAATTTGACCACAGCCAGTTTCTCCTCTAAAAACTTGATTGGCTTGATGATTTCAAACCCCTTTGCCGGATGCTTCCTGATCTTTTCGAATTCTTCATCAGTGAGTTTTCCGGGCTTGTTGATGATTTCCTGCGGGATGCCGACCTTACCGATATCGTGAAGCAAAGACCCATATCTGATGCATGTGATCATGGATTCCGGCAATCCCATTTTTCTCGCAGTGGCAATCGAATAATAAGAAACACGCATGGAATGCCCGTGTGTATATGGATCGGAAGCGTCAAGAACATTAGCCAGCACCTCAATAGAAGCGAGATAGCTTTCCTCAAGGTCGGAATAAAGCTTGGTCTTTTCAATGGCCATAGCCGCATGCCCGGCGAATGTTTCCAGAAAAGCCAGTTCTGTGCTGCCAAAAGAATGTGCGCTGACCCGGTTGTCAAGATAAAGCACTCCGATGATTCCTTTGAGAGTTTTCAGGGGGACGCACATGGCGGATCTGATATTCAGATTCATCACACTCATGCCTTCCTTGAAGCGGGGATCAACCAGCGCGTCAGTGGTGAGAATCGACCGCCCCTCCTTAAGAACCCTGTCAGCTATGCTCATGCTGATGGTCTGACCTTCTTCCTGTCCGAGCTCGTCCTGCATCCGCCTGACCACGGATGGAATCAGGCGATTGCCAGCTTTTTCATACATCATGAGAAATCCCCGTTCGGCTTTCAGAAGTTTGATGGTCATGTCCATGATAACGCTGAGCAGTTCTTTCAGGTCATTGACCGATCCGGTCGAACTGTTAAGCCGGTTGAGTATCAGCATGGCCTGATAAGATTTTTCCATGTTCTCGCAGGAAATCGCGAGCTTTTTGCAGGAATCAGCCAACTGGTCCGCCAGTGCCGTTGCGCCGGTTCCATCTCGGCCTGAATCTTCCCCGTTACTTAAGATCTTTTTCGCCAGGAGAAAGAGGTCACTGCTGAGTGAGTGCCCTTCCCCGGCCGGTCCGTTCAGATGAAAGTCTTCAATCAGGCCGCTGACAGTTGAACTGGGATGAAGAACGATGCGCGTGGCTCCAACGAGGACCTCATCGTGCGGCGACAGAGGAGCTCTGCCGACTTTTCTGCCATTGAGAAAAATACCGTTAGTGCTTTTCAGGTCTTCTACTGCTATGCTGTCGCCACAGCGGATAATGCGCGCATGCCTGCGCGAGGATTTCGGATCGTCAAGTACCACGATGTTTTCCGTATCACGGCCAATGGACAGTTCTACACCTTCATCGGGCACAGGAAAATTTTCCGGAGCCCTGTTGAGGAAATGAACGGTCAGATGCATAATCTACCTGTTGCTTTTCTGTATGATAGCGGATCAATTATACCCTAAACTGCTTTCATGGCAAGTGCTTCCGCTCTGGAAACATTTTCAGCAGCGCTACTTCCAGTGCCGGGCTTTCTTCATATGCGATCCTTACGGCAAGCGCACCATGCGCAGGGAACAGAGACACCGAATCAGGGACCGGCATTCGTTCAGGAAGATTCAGCTCCAGCAGCAGACCATCCTGCCTGTGCAATCTGATGAATCTTTTGAGGGGGGTCACCCTTACTGCAAATGACAGCAGGAGAGCTGACGCATGGCTGACTAGGCCCAGCCTGAAAAACAAGCGGCCGTTTCTGACGAACATACCGATAACATCCAGCCTGATAGGGGGACCGGGGCTTCGGCAGGCAGATATAAAAGCCATGGGGAAAAGTTCTATGCAAAGGCTTTCCGCTGATATCAGTAACCTCATGGACTGGCCGGGCTTTCCTGATGCGCACAGGTATCCTGTCATCAGCCTGTCAAGCAGGCCCTGGCTCAGCTCAAGATTCAGAACAAAATCCGGCACAGGCTGACCCCCAGCATGATGATGCAGCCTGAAATCACTGTCGGGTAAACCCGTGCCAGCCGTGAATCAAAGAATTCGCAGGTTAGAATCAGGCAAAGATGCACAGGGGAGAGAAGTACCCCGCAGAGACCGGAAGTATAGGCGAACAGTACTCTGGAATAGTCTACAGTTCCCCCTGGAACCATGAAGGGCAGCAGCAAAGGAAAGCAGATGCCGACATAGGCATTGGTTACACCAGTGATCAGGCCCATAAGGAACGGCAGCAGGAACAGGAGCGCATCCACATTGATTCCGGCTAAGATGGCACAGGATTGAAATTCTCCTGCCATGCCAACAGTTTCAATCATACGCTTAAAGAAAAAGACAGATACAATCAGCAGGAGCATACCTGGAGAAAAAGCAGCAAATGCAATCCTGTGGAAAGATACTCTCCGCTTTCGGCACATGATTACTGAGTAAGGAACAGATGCGAGAAAAATCAGGACCGCAAAGCTGAGACCTTTGAAAAAAAGGCCAAAGAGGATTACCAGAAAGGGGAAAAAAGCCGTAGTAATCGCGTTCCAGCCGGGAGAGACATCCTGCGCAGACTCTTCCGGGGGTATTCCCCTGACAAAATGGAAAAGATATCCCAGTCCGAAAACGATTGCGCACAGGCTCATGTACCACTGGCTTCTGACAATGTTCCACAGCGGAACATCCACAATTTTAACCAGCATGATCACCCCGGAATAGAGCGGAAAAAAATATTCCCAGACATGGCGGAACCAATAGTTGAGGAAAGCTTTCTGATCTTTCCCGAGATTCAGCCCTTTTGAGGCTTCTTCAACAAAAGGGGCGGAGAAGACCGCTCCACCGAGCATAGGCAGGAGTCCGATGATTGCAGGAAAAATCGGGACGATCAGCCTCTTGTCTCTGATCGAGCGATTAAGCAGCGCGAAAACAGGGGGAAAGATCTTCAATTCCGTAAAGACACGGCTCAAGAGAAGAATGAAATATATGGCTGCGAAAAGCTCCCATACACGAATATCCATCGTGGTTTCGAGCATGGCTGAAAAAATTTCCGGCGGCCCTGTCAGGTACAGGCAGGCTGTCAGCAGTGATGCTGAGAAAAGAG
>JAQTRI010000226.1 GCA_028711905.1 Candidatus Wallbacteria bacterium
AGGAGTGGTGCTTAATGCCGATTTTCCGGGCTGCTGCGGCAGCATCGCGGATATCAGACAGGTTGCAGCAGCGGGAGTTTTCCTCCCACATTTTGAAAGTAATACCTGTTACGGCATGCCCGGACTGCTTCAGAAGCAGCGCTGCCACTGATGAATCCACGCCTCCGCTCATGGCTGCCAGGATTTTCATGATTTTCCCCTGCGAGCAATTTTACCTGGAATGGAGGAAATTAGCGAGTGCGGCAATTCCGATTTGAACCGGCGCTTAGTGTTTACCGGGGCAGTTCCGTTTGATATAATGGACTGAGTTTGAATGCGGATCTTTCGGATTGTTCCGGACAGCATTGTGGAGGTGAAGGGTGTTTTCGCTTTATAAGATCGACCGGCTGCTGGATAAGGTGCAGGAATCAATCAGGGAAGAAGAATACAGCCAGGCGCTCGCTCTGCTCAAGGAAGGGGAAAAAATCTCGCCCGAAGATCCTTATCTCCGAATGTTTCTTGGCATGGTTCTCTTTCATCTTAACGATCATGCAGCTGCCAAAACATATCTCGAACAGGCCGATTCGGTTCTGAAAGTCGATGCCATTCCAGGAATATATCTGGGAAGGATTCTTCTGGCTGAAGGCAAACCTGCTGAAGCCCTGGTGTGGTTTAAATCCTCGCTCAAGAAGGATCGTCTGCATCCGGACGGGCATTATTATTCGGGGATGGCCTACCTGGGCATGGGAAAAATCGATGAAGCCACGAAAGAGTTCGAGATGGTGACCGCAGAGCGCAAGGAATTCGTGCTGGCCCGCATTTTAGCGTTGCTGGAACAAAAGAGGCTGAATGGCGAAGCAGATTCTTCTGGAACTGGAAACACGCGCTGACGGGCTTTACCTGTCTGGAAACCTTCAGGCCGCCAGGCTGGAATATCTCCGTCTCTTCAGGGAGATAAGCCGTGCAAAGTTTCTGGCGCTGCGACTGCTGGTCCCTTTTTCATTGGAACGAAAGCTTTTTTTAAAGTCCTGTGATCGTCTGGCTCAACTGTATTACCAGGACTCCAACTATGAACGGGCACTTTTCTTTCTGACCAGAAGCGCTCGATTCGGGGAGAGCAACGATCAGAAGTCCAGAAGGGCTTTTTGCCTTCTGCGATGTGGCATGGCTGACCAGTCATCAATGGAACTCATCCGCAGGATGTATCCGTTTCCCGGGGAAGACAACAGACCTCTCTTGCCTCCACTGTATGCTCTCCTGAAAAGGACTGGTGATTATTCTGAATTCGCTTACCGAGTTGCCGGAGATTATTTCCGCACTGATCCCGGTTTGACGGATTCAGACCTTGATTATCTGGGGGAACTGGTTGTCAGGCAGCCCATTCCTTACACTGACTCGGGTCTGGCCGAGATGGTGTTTCGAAGTTCCGGGTCAGAGAAGCTGTCGGGGCTCTTGGCTGAGCATTACATTGTCAGGAATGATTTCCGGGAACAGGCGTTTCTGCTGGTCAAAAAGCTGTACGAGAAGAACGGCAGCCTGGAATTCCTGTCTTTCATGGGCCAGTATTATTCGAATCGGAAGATATTCAATGATGAGAGTTTCGAAATTTTTCTGCGGATTTATGAAACGGCAGGAGAAAAAGACAGCGAAAATCTCCTGGCTCTCGGTGAAAGCCTGCTGAAGAAAAATGCCAGGGACGATTTTGCCCGTCTGATCTATGAATCAGTGGCAGCTCATTTCGGGTCACACATGGAAAACCTCAAGACTCTGGCCCTGCTTTATGCCGAAAACGGGAAGCATGATGCCCAAGCCCTTGTCATTTATGAAAAGACCAGTTATTACCTCAAAGAAAACCCTGTTTTTATGAAGGCTATTGTTAATGCATACCTGAAGGCCGGAGTGTTTACCGCTCAATCTCAATGGTGCGCCAGACAGCTTCTTGCCATGGAACAGGAGCCTTATCCTGAAGCGCTGTTTCTGGCTGCCCGCACTGATCTGGTGCATGGCAGGAAAAGAGAAGCCCTGGGTTTGCTCGAAAAGCTGGAGAGGATCATCGACAGGGAGAGAAATACCACTCTAATGAGGCAGTTTCTCCTCATTCTGCATAGTCTGCGCCTGCCGATGATGAACAGCGCGGAGATGGATCGTTCAATCGCTGAAATGGAGTCGGTTTTTGGGAAAAGCCCTGTTGATCCTGACGCAGCTCTCCTGCTTGGTGATATGTATTTCAGGATTACCCCCGATTTTCAAAAACTCGACTGTAATTTCGATGATCGGATGTGCATGGTCAATTTTAATCAGTGCACACTGGATTTTTCGGAAAAAGTTGAGGCTAAAAGATCCTTAGACCTTTATTTAATGGCATTGGAAAAGCGCCAGTCCCCTGAGATGTACTATAAAACTGGGAGAGGATATCTGTTCATCGGCATGAAAAAACTGGCGCTGGAATTTTTAAACAAAGCTAAGGATTTAAGCCCGGGCTCTGCTCCTGTTATTTGTCTGCTGGCCCGTTTGAAGGCTGAGTTCGGGGAGATTGATGAAGCGGTCCGTGATCTGCAGAAACTGCTCAACGATAACGCGGAACACGCAGGTGTTTTTCATCAGCTTTTATCACTGCTCTGGCAGCAGGAATACTGGGACGAAGGCATTGATTATGCCAGCAAAGCCTTGAAAAGGTTCCCTGAACAGGCAATGCTTCATTTCTGGCGCGGCAGATTTTTCAGGGCCAAAGACTGGCTTAAGACCGCTGCCATTGATCTGGAACAGGCTTTATCGCTTCACGATTGCGAGGAATATGCCTGTGAACTGGCAGAATGTTTCCTGTCAATGGATATGACGGCTAAAGGCCTGAGTGTTTTACAGAAATACGATGGTGAAAGATCCCTCTGGTTGAAGATCATGCTGTACTACGGAAAAGATGACCGTAGTGCAAGGCTGTTGCTTGAAGAATATACCACTCGCTTTGACAGTAGAGCTGAGGCCTGGCTGATGCTCGGAAATCTCCGCTGGCAGCTTGAAAGTGACGAGCAATCTCTGAATTACTTTGATAAAGCGGTGTCATTGACCGGGCCTCAGGATGAACTACGCCAGGAAGCGCTTTTCCAAAAGGCCTCGGTCCTTTTCCATCTGAGGCGATATAATGATTCCCGCAAGCTGATCCATGAGCATTTGAGACTGATGTCCGCCACTGAGCCTAAAGTAATAAGGCTTTGCGCTATGCTGAACTTCAAATTCAATGATTTCAATGCGGTAGTTGCTGAGATCAACCGTTTACCTGAAGACCAGAAAGGAATCGAGGAAAATCTTCTCCTGTCTAAAGCTTACAAAGAAATGGGCAGGCATGAAGTGGCTGCGGGGATTCTGGAAGGCATTCTTGAGGGAAACAGCGAACAATGGGAAATCCTTAAGGAACTCGCTGAGGTATATGAGGAAAGCGGGAGCTTAGAGAGAGCTCAGGAATGTTTTCTCCAGTTGTACAGCCGGAAATATGATCTGGATTCGGCCAGGTCTTTAGTACGGGTCTACCTCAAATTTCATGATTTCAAAAAAGCTTTGCAATTGATCGAAGCCGAAAAACTGGAAGAGTTCTATTCTTTTCGCGATAAGGCATATTTCCAGCTCGGTGAATTCGATAAAATTGTCGAATTCCGCACTCTTCAGGTTTCTCCAGAAGAAATTCGGTCTTTTTCAGGCTTCGACAACTTCATAGTCATCCAGGAACAGCTGGAAGGATTGATTCTGAGCAGATACAAAGGGCATCTTCTGCTTGACAGGATGCCGGTAAAAAAAGATGATTGGCAGAGAATTACGGCCTTTTTGTCCGATCGAGACGGTCATGCATTAACGGAAACAGTTATTTCTGATTCGGTTCTGCCTGTGCCGATGACATCGCTGTCTGAATTGGCTGGAACCTTTTTCCCTCATCTGACCATCTCCGGGGTAGAAGAATTTCTTGCCAGACATTATAAAGAGGCTGATGGTCCCCTGTCATTCAGACTGTTCAGGTTTTTGCAGGAGTTTTCCGATCAGATGCGCGGGTTTCTTTTCTCTACGGGGATGTTACCGGAATCTATGAAGAAATGCCTGCCCTTTTCAGAAAACAAACCGGATTGTGATGATTTTATCTCTGAGCTGGAACAGGCTAAAACCAGATGGTTTCACAGCCCGGAACTAAAGCCGGAGTCAGGTCTTCGAGACCCGGGTTCAAGCAGAATCATTGAACTGGTTCCTGAGAGGTTTCCTGTGCTTTTCAGGTTTTTCAAACCAGGAAGCAGGATTGGCGGGATGCGCTTGTTCTCACGCGAGATGATGAATCTGGCGTATACTGCGGCAATTTCAGGTGATCGTTTGTGGGCTGCAGCTTTGTTCCAGGCCTGCTTTACCGCATTTCCACCAGATGTTTTTCCGAACCGTTTTTCTGTGCGCCTGAAAATATTGAATTGCGGAAAACCAGACCAGGATTCAGGACTGGTATTCGCTCTTCCCGGTGAGTGCAGTAATCCTGATCTGACCTTTGATGTGGAAGAACTGTATTACCGTATGAATTCGGAATGCTTTGTAAATCTCGAAACCACGGCTGATCTTTGCCGGGTGGTTTCGGATTTTGCGGTTAACTGGATCGCTAAACACAAAGTGCTTCGTATTAATCGGGAAATCAAAAAAACTGCGCAGGAGCTGCGACAGATGAGGCGCATATTGGCACTTCCTCCGCAGATTGTTCTCAGACCCGTGCATAAGACTACAACAGACTGGCGCAGGCTGAACCAAAGGCTTGAGCGCATTTTCCGCCAGTTGTCCGCTTTGACCCCTGACAGTTTTTCTCATGAAATGTGCGATCTCGTGTGGGGTGAAGTCTCGAAGTGCCGGGAAGAGCTTGGGAACCTTAACCTTAGATTGAGAGAATGGAAAAGCGGTTTTCTTGTAGTCGATTGCGGGCAGGGAAGATTAAGTTGCTGCTTTTATCCGGAAACACCTGTGCCTCTGCCTGAACGGAGAGTATTCTGGGATTTTGATGATGAATTTTACGCTATGCAGTCAGGAGATGCTTGTCAGGTTAGAACAGCCGGAGAAGAAGAGCATCTGCCCAATCTGATCTCATCCGGGGACACTTCCTTGCCTGCCGGTGAAAACGATTTCCGGTTCGATTATCATCGAGGTACATTGATCAAGGACAGCCGGCCGTTTCCTCTGCGATTCGAAGAGAGACTGTTTCTTTACGGTCATTTCAATAATTGTTCCGGTTCGGCCCGAATGTATTCCCTCAAGCGCTTTATCAACCGTGTTTGCCGGATGGACCCTGCCTGCAGGATCTGCGTGTCACCTTCCGTTCAGTCATATTTAACGGGGATGAACCCTGTTTTCCCCGATGCTTCCCATACAACCGGAGACGACCTTGTTGCCAGAAGGGCGAATTTTCTGTTCCCGGAACTTTCGGCTTTTCCTTCTGAGTACATGCGCCTGTTGAAAGCTGAAACTGCTGTTGCCACGGGATTGCCTTATTTCAACCTTTTTTATCTGCATGCCTCTGAAGGGAATACTCTGGTGCTTTCCGGACATAGTGACATCTATCGCAGAATTTCGTGGCTTTACAACCTCTTTATGGATTATTCACTCGTATTCTGCGAGACTGCGGACGACTTCATCCGGGCCGGCAGTACACCTGGGGCTAAAACAGTTGTCGCTTCTTTTGAAGTTCTGGCTCAGGAAGGTACATTTATGCCTGCTGCCGGGCGGGAGTGGGAACGGCTGATTATTCTAGACTCAGACCGCCTACTTTACTATTCTACGGATTTTTCCTATGTGTTCCTGCTTGTGGTCAAGCGACTCAAAGCTCTTCACTTCTGGAAGACAATTTTCGCTTTGGCGCGATACGATGATTCCGCATGCGGATTACTCGCCAGGGAAGCGGGTTTGCCGGAGCAAGTGCTACAGGTGCCTCTGTATCAGGGATCTAAGAAATTCGCACTGAATCCGCTTGCTTCAGGTTCAGGGTCAATAGAAATCTCGGCTAAAGCCGACATGGACCAGGCGTTATTGTTTCACCAGGCCGAAAGTATTATTTTGACTGAATATTTTCCCGGCTGCGAGCTGGGGCCGATTTGCGCAGCTTTCAACGGAATCAGATTTCAGATTTCCGGAAAATCCTGGTTACCGAAGTTATCTCCCCCGGGAAGGGCCAAACTTTTTCGAGTGCTGAGGGACCTGAATGGGGGGGAGCAACCTGACCCGGGACAGGATCTGCTTTCATATATATCCGTGGCTGGAGGGTGGGCTGAAGCTGTGCTGTCCGCCGGTG